>NZ_JBEPXO010000003.1:0-76613 GCF_041641895.1 Salinigranum sp.
AGGAGACGTCGAACAGGAGGAGCGAGGCGTCGACGCCCACGTAGGTCGGGTAGAGGAAGAGGACGTACCACAGCATCGTCATCATGCCGAAGAAGCCGCCGACGAGGAGGCGACCGACCTGGTCGGAGCTGTCGCGCTCGCGCTCGGCCTCGATGTCCCGAACGTGGTAGCCGAGGCCGTCGACCCGTCGGGCGGCGTCGGTCGGCTCCACGCTGGCGTCGTGCGTCAGCTTCACCAGCCCCGAGGCGTAGCTGGCGTCGGCGTCGTACACGCCCTCGCCCCGGAGCCGCGACTCGACGAACCCCTCGCAGGTGGCACAGTGCATCCCGTCGACGGCCAGGTACGACTCGACGGCGTCGTCGGGGTGGTCGGGAGCGTCCGCGGCGTCGGTGTCGTCGAGGGCCGCGCCGACGTCGTCGGGGTCGACGTCGGCCGCCGCGGCGTCGTCGAGCGTCCGGGCGACGACGAGACAGCCCCGGCAGCAGAACGTCCCGTCGAGGTCGTCGGCCTCGACGGCCGGGTCGGGCGTCGGCAGGTCACAGAGCGTACAGTGGTCGGTCATTGGTCACCCGAGCGGCTGGTAGATGGGGATGTGGAGGTGCGGGAGTAGGTCGACTCCGAGCAGCATCAGCCCGTGTGCGAGCGGGATGTATCCGAGCAGGAGGAAGGCGACGCCGAGCACCCGGTGGACCCGAACCCGGTTCGCGGGCGCGACGTCGTCGAGGGCGCCGACGGCGAGTCCCGAGGCGAACAGCGTCGGGAACGTCCCGACGCCGACCAGTCCGAGCGAGACGGCTCCGGCGACTGGCGACCCCTGCGCGAGCGCGTACAGGTAGACCGGGTAGAGGATGGGACAGGGGAGCAGCGCGTGGACCATCCCGAGACCCACGATTCGCGGCCCGCCGACCCAGCGGTCGACCCGCGTGGTCAGCGCGGCCGACACGCGAGAGAACACCCCGGTGAGACCGGGTATCGAGTGACCGTGACCGGTGCGCCCGGCGGCGTACGTCGCTCCCGTGACGAGGATGAACGCGCCGGCGGTCACGCCGGCGACGCCGCGAACCGGCGTCGCGACGCGCGCGAACGCGGCGGCGTCGAAGACGACGGCGCCGACGCCCCCGAGGAGGAGTCCCGCGAGGGCGTAGCCGGCCGTCCGACCGAGGTTGAACAGCGCGTGCTGGCGGACCTCCTGGCTCCGCTTCGACGAGTCCATCCGGTCCGCGTACAGTCCCACGAGCGGCCCACACATGCCGAGACAGTGGGCCCCGCCAAGGAGACCGACGAGGAGGAAGACGAACAGTTCGGGCGTCGCGACGCCGGTCACGGCGAGGGCGGCCTCACCGGCGGAACGCGCGCCGAGCGTTACCACCGGGTGTCACCCCTGTGACGGGCGGACGGTGTCCTCCGAGGGTGAGAACATCAAGAAGAGCGCGAGGCCGATAATGAGGACGCTCACGAGCGACAGCGCGACGATGAGCGTGTCGTTGAGGAGGATGAACACGGCCACGGGCAAGAGCGCGAGCAGTGCGACGACGACAGCAGTGCGAAGGTCCCAGTTCGTCGGGAGACTCATACCCGTCGGTACTGAACAGGCGCTAATAAATCACTCCCCGATTGCCGCCGGGCAAGAACCGGAGGAGTTTGGTACTCTGGGCTGGTGGAGTACTTAACTTATTTGCTGGTCGCCGCCCGCCGACACCGACACGAAGTTTTTAGAAGGTGGTCTACTCAAGCAGGTCCTATGGAACAGGTATTCGAGAGCAGGCGGATGCTCGACCGGCGCGGGAGGGTCGACTGATGGGTGGACAGACCCGTCGTGACCTCCTCCGTGGCGGGGTCGCCGCCGGTGCCACAGCACTCGGGGTGGGGGCCGCGACGACGCCGACGGCCGCGCAGAGCGACGACTACGGGGGCTGGCTCTCCGACGTCGACAACTACGACGGAACGACCGAGGACCTGACCGGTCAGGACGCCGTCGAGATCGAGGTCGGCGCGCAGGGCAACGGCGGGACGTTCGCGTACGCGCCGCCCGCGGTGAAGGTGAGTCCGGGGACGACGGTGACGTTCAACTGGACGTCGAACACCCACAACGTCCTCCTCGAGGAGCAACCCGACGCGTCGGAGTGGGAGGGGCACTCGCCAATCGAGAACACCGGCTTCACGCTCGAACACACGTTCGAGGTCGAGGGCGTCTACAAGTACTACTGCGAGCCACACCTCTCGCTCGGCATGAAGGGCGTCGTCGTCGTCGAGAGCGGCGGTGGCGGCGCCGAGGGCGTCCCCGCCGAGTACGGCGACTGGTTCTCCGACGTCGACAACTTCGACGGGACGACCGAAGACATGACCGGCCAGGAGTCGGTCGAGGTCGAGGTCGGCGCGCAGGGCAACGGCGGGACGTTCGCGTACGCGCCGCCCGCCGTGCGGGTGAGTCCGGGGACGACGGTGACGTTCAACTGGACGTCGAACACCCACAACGTCCTCGTCGAGGAACAGCCGGACGGCGGCGGCTGGGAGGGGTACGAGCCCATCGAGAACACCGGCTTCACCTACGAACACACGTTCGAGACACCCGGCGTCTACACGTACTACTGCGAACCGCACCTCTCGCTCGGGATGAAAGGGGCCGTCGTGGTCGGTCCCGCACCCGGTGGAGGTGCAGGCGGCGAGGCGGAGGCCTCGGCGGGCGCCATCCGCCTGCTGCAGGTCACGCAGGGCATCCTCAGCGTGGTGTTCCTCGCCATCCTCGGCGTCGTCGCGTACGTCGCCATCAACCGGCAGCGGTACCCGGCGGCCGAACCCGACATCCCGGACCGCGAACCGGTCGCGGAGGCGGCGTACGAGGAGCCACAGATCGAAATCGAACACGACGACTTCGACCCCGTCGGGACGTTCACGGTCATCCTGGGGTACTTCGTCATCCTCGTCCTGATGTGGGTGTTCATGTACTTCGTGGAGTTCCTCGGTAACGGTCCAACGGTGGTGGGATAAGAATGGAGATACACAGGTTCGAGAAACTCTGGGTCGCGCTGTCACTGCTCCTCATCGTCGGCTTCATCGGCACCGTCACCTACGGGGCCGTCGGGGCCGGCGTGAAGATGGTCGACGAGAGCGGCGGGACGGTCGACGCCAACGCGCTGAACGACCACCCGCGCTTCGGCGAACCCGGCACTTACCAGACCGGCGAGAACGAGTACGAGGTGTACGTCGTCGCCCGGCAGTTCCTCTTCGAACCGGGGACGAACGAACCGATTCGCGTGCCCGCGGGGTCGACAGTGACGTTCCACATCACCTCGAGCGACGTCATCCACGGCTTCGAAGTCGCCGGGACGAACATCAACGCGATGGTGATTCCCGGACAGGTGGCGGACGTCACCGTCCGGTTCGAGGAGACGCGCAACTACGGTATCATCTGCCACGAGTACTGTGGCGCGGCTCACCACACGATGGAGGGACAGATTCAGGTCGTGCCGCAGTCGGAGTTCTCCAGTGCCGACCTGCAGAACCCCGACGCGTTCGCCGACCAGAACGACCCCGTGGACGACGCGGACGCTGAGGAGGAGGACAACTGATGGCTTTCGCAGACGAGTACAAAGAGACCGCACGCGAGACGGTTCCGATAGACAGAGAAGCGTTCATCGACCAGTTCCCCCACGACGCGTTCATCGTCCGGCTGAACCTCGCGGTGGCCTTCGGCGCACTGGGCGTCGGTGGCCTGTTCGGTCTCATCCAGGCGCTCCACCGGACGGGAATCTACCGCGGGTTCGTCTCCTCGGCCGACTACTACACCCTGCTGACGGGCCACGGCGTCCTGCTCGCGCTGGTGTTCACCACCTTCTTCATCACCGGTATCTTCACCTGGGCGGTGGTCGCCAGCCTCGACGAACAGTTGAACGAACGCCTCTCGAAACTGTGGTTCGGCACCATGTTCGTCGGGACGCTCATGGCCGGCCTCGCGATTCTCGGCGGCCTGACCGGTGGTCCGGTGAGCGCTGACGTCCTCTTCACCTTCTACGCGCCGATGGCGGCCAGCCCCATCTTCTATCTGGGTGCGGCGCTGCTCATCGTCGGCTCGTGGCTCGCCGGCGTCGACTGGTTCCTCGCCTACCGGCGATGGCGCGCCGACCACCCGAACGACCGCATCCCGCTCCGGACGTTCATGGTGCTGTCGACGATGCTCATGTGGTACATCTCGACGCTGGGTGTGGCCATCGAGGTGCTGGTCTTCCTCCTGCCGTGGTCGCTCGGGCTCATCCCCGCCGTCGACCCGCTGCTCACGCGGACGTTGTTCTGGTACTTCGGCCACCCGGTCGTGTACTTCTGGCTGATGCCCGCGTACCTCGTGTGGTACACCATCCTACCGAAGCTCTCGGGCGGGCGGCTCTTCTCCGACCCGCTCGCACGCGTCGTGTTCATCCTCTTCGTCATCCTCTCGACGCCCGTCGGCTTCCACCACCAGTACGTCGATCCCGGCATCGCGGAGGGCTTCAAGTTCATCGCGATGACGAACACGATGTTCCTCTTGCTGCCCTCGCTCCTGACGGCCTTCACCGTCGTCGCCTCGATGGAACACGGCGCGCGACAGCGCGGCGGCACCGGTCGACTGGGCTGGCTCCGCGCGCTCCCGTGGGACAACCCCGCCTTCTCGGGGTGTGCGCTCGCCGGCCTGATGTTCGCCGCCGGCGGCTTCTCCGGCATGATCAACGCCGGGATGAACATCAACTACCTCGTCCACAACACGCTGTGGGTGCCCGGTCACTTCCACCTGACCGTGGGGACGGCCGCGGCGCTGACGTTCATGGCCATCACGTACTGGCTCCTCCCGCAGGTGACCGGCAAGAACCTGAAGCTGAAGACCGTCGCGATGGCCCAGCCGTTCACCTGGTTCGTCGGCATGACGCTCATGTCGAACGCGATGCATCGCGCGGGCCTCGCGGGCGTCCCCCGCCGGACCGCCGAACCGCAGTACGCGAACGTCGAGTTCGAGAACGTCATCGGCGGCATCGCGGAGATGCGCCTCCAGATCGCCGTCGGCAGCGCCATCCTCTTCGTGGCGCTCCTGATGTTCCTCGCCGTCGTCGTCGCGACGTGGTTCGGCGAGCGGAGCGAGAAACTCGAGGTCAACAGCGAACTCCCGAAGCCGCTGTCGGGCCCCGAGCACAGTCCGGTCGTCCTCGACGACCTGCGCATCTGGGCGCTCATCGCCATCGTCCTCGTCGCCATCGCCTACGGTCCGCCGCTGTGGTCGATGGTCGCCGACGGCCTCTTCGCCCCCGGAAGCCCGCCGATTCCAGTCTGAGGCCGGCGGCCGCTCTCGCCGTCCCCGTGACGTACCGTTCGTCGACCGTCCCGCGGAGAACACCGCACTGAACCTGTGTCAGACGACGTGACCCCAGAGACGACCGACGCCGACACCAGCGCCGAGGACGCGGAGGCGCACCGACGACGGACCATCATCCGACTCCTCGTCGGGTTCGGCATCGGCATCCCCGTCCTCATCGAACTGGCGACGTTCGCCGGCCTCGTCGAACAGTCGCTGCTCGGCGGTGACGGCGACGACGGCGGGGGCGGCGACGGAGAGGGGGGCGAGCAGACGGGTGCGACGGACACGCCCGACGCCAGCGAGGCGGGCGTCGGCGTCGGCGACGAACTCCTCCCCGAGACTCCCCAGCGAGAGACGCTGACCGTCGCGTCGTTCCGGGCCGGCGACGACCAGTGGGTCATCACGCTCGCCGCCGAGGTGGAGAACACCGGGTCGGCCCCCTACACGGTACAGTTCGCGTCGCTGGTGACGCAGGCAGGTCGGCGCGTCGAGGGCTCCCACCGGGCCGTGACGGTCGCACCGGGCGAGACGGGACAGGTCACCGGCACCTGGCAACTCCAGCCGGGGAGCCGACCGGACGCCGTCGTCGTCCGGACCACCGAGGGCGACGCGACGCCGACCGACCACGAAGTCGCCCTCGGACGCATCCCGCTCGAAGGGACCAGGCCCTGAGTCCGTCGCCCGCTCCGTCTCTCCGCAGTCGCTCGCTCGCGAACACGCCGGCGAACGCCACGCAGCGACGCCCGTCCCACGGCGCGGTGGCGCGTCAGTCGTCCCGTGCGTCCCCGAAGCAGTCGCGGACGGGGGCGACTACTTCGTCGGCGACGGTGTAGGGGTCGGTCTCGCGGTCCGCGACGGCCGCCGCGAACGAGTCGATGCCGCCGCGGGCGTCGAGTTCGCGTTCGACCAGGTCCGAGAGGTCCGACTGGACGTGCCGACGGATTTCTTCGGCGTAGCGAGTCTGTGCCTTCTCGCGGAGCCGACCCGACTCCTCCAGGAAGGCGCGGTGGGCGGCGAGCACTTCGGCGAGGTCCTCGATGCCGTCCCCCGAGGTGGCGATGGTCTCGACCACCTCCGGCGTCCACGTCTCCGCGTCCGCGTCGGGCTCGCCGTTCACGACGGAGGCCTCCTGCGCCTCGTCGATGCTGTGGTGGCCGGTGTCGAGGTTCTTCCGCGGGTTGCTGCGGAGGTGTATCATCTCCTCCAGTTCGGCGACCGTCCGGGCGGTTCCGTCCATGTCCGCCTTGTTGACGACGAAGACGTCGCCGATTTCGAGGATGCCCGCCTTCAGCATCTGGACGTCGTCGCCCGACCCGGGCTGGACGAGGACGACCACGGAGTCGGCGGTGCGGACGATGTCGATTTCGTTCTGCCCCGCCCCGACCGTCTCGATGACGATGCGGTCCTTCCCGAAGGCGTCGAGCGCGGTCACCGCGTCCGAGGTGGCCGTCGAGAGGCCGCCGAGTCGACCCCGGGCGGACATCGAGCGGAAGAACACGTCCATGTCGCCGACGTTCGACGCCATCCGGATCCGGTCGCCGAGGACCGCCCCTCCGGTGTAGGGCGAGGAGGGGTCGACGGCGACGACGCCGACAGTGTCGCCCCGGTCGCGGTACCGCTTCACGAGTTTGTCGACGAGCGTCGACTTCCCCGAACCGGGGCTGCCGGTGACGCCGACGACTTCGGCGCTGCCGGCGTGTTCGTGAAGCGCTGAGACGATGTCGCGGTAGCCCGGCGAGCGGTTCTCGATTTTCGTGATGGCCCGCGCCAGTGCCCGGTGTGACCCGCCGAGAATGTCCTCGACGAGGTCGAGTTCGGCCTGGCTCATGGTCATCGTTCGGGCGCGTTCTCGCGGACGAAGTCGATGGTCTCCTGCATCGGCGTCCCCGGACCGAACACCTCCGCGACGCCCATCTCCTTCAGTTTCTCGCGGTCCTCGTCGGGGACGATTCCGCCCACGAGGATGAGGGTGTCCTCGAACGCGTCGTACTCCTTCAGGCCGTCGACGATTTTCGGGATGAGCGTGTTGTGTGCCCCCGAGAGGATAGAGATGCCGATGACGTCGACGTCCTCCTGGACGGCGGCCTGGACGATTTCCGCCGGTGCGCGGTGGAGACCTGAGTAGATGACCTCGAACCCCGCGTCACGGAACGCGCGCGCGATGACGTGTGCGCCGCGGTCGTGGCCGTCGAGACCGACCTTGGCGATGAGACATCGGATCGTCCGCTGCTCTGCGTCTGCACTCATACTCGTGCGTTCGACTGCGGGTCGTTTGACTCTAACGGCATGGTCTTTGGTGACACACCGACTCGGTCGAGCGACTTCCCGTGCAGTCCTCGGTGAATTTATTATTTGTGGCCGTCACGTGTGGACGACCATGGCTCTCGACATCGAGGCGACGGCGAAGTACCCGCTCGCGTCGGACGACTGGCTGAAGACCGTCGGAATCGGAGGGGTGTTGCTCCTCTTCTCGTTCCTCCTCGTTCCCCTCGTCCTCGTCTACGGCTACCTGGTGCGCGTCCTTCGCGCCGGGATGCGAGACAGCCCCGAGCCCCCGGCCTTCGACCGGTGGGGTGACCTCCTCCGCGAGGGCGCCGTGGCGTTCGTCGTGGTCTTCGTCTATCAGCTGATTCCGCTCGTCGTCTTCGCGGTGACCGTCGGTGGGTCCATCGCCGCGCTGGCCACCGGGTCGCGCGCCGGAACGGGGCTCGGACTCGTCGGACTGTTCGGGGGGATGGCGGTCTCCGGCCTGCTCGCGCTCGTCTTCGGTTACTTCGGACTCGTCGGACTCGCCAACTTCGCCCACGAGGGTGGACTCGGCTCGGCGTTCGACGTGGCCGTCATCAAGGACGTCGCGCTCAGCCGCGAGTACGCGATTCCCTGGCTCTACGGCGTCGGGTTCGTCCTCGTCGCTGGCGTCGTGACGAGCGTACTCAACGTCGTCCCCGTCATCGGGGCGATTCTCGGCGTGTTCGTCGTCTTCTACGCGCAGATCTGTGCGTTCAAGCTCTGGGGGATGGGCTTCTCCGCCGCGACCGGTGCCGGTGGGACGCCGGGGATGGGTACATCGGTGGCCGTGTAGGCGCCCAGTCGTCGCGTCCACGACGCCGCGGTCCCAGTCCAACCGGTCGCCACGCCGTTCGGCGGCGCTCGTGGTCGAGACAGACCGCGTCAGTCGTCGTCGGCCTCGACCGTCTCGGTTCCGTCGGACGCTGTGACCTCGAACCGGTCGTCGAGCGAGTCGACGACGTCGGCCCAGCCACCGTACTCCAGTTCCTCGCTCTCGACGGTTCCGGGGCCGAAGCTGCCCTGCCGCTCGCGGAACTCGCGGAACTCCCGGGCGGCGTCCTCACGAACCGCGTCCCAGAACGTCGCGTCGAACGGGTAGACCGGGCGGGAGAACCGTCCGTCGTTCAACACCATCCCGACGGCTTTCACGAGCGGCGGCCCGTCGTAGTAGGACGGAATCTCGCGCTCGTCGCTCCGGACGGGGTAGAAGACGCCGTGGTGTGACCCCCGCATCGCCCCGGCGACGTACGGCGGCGTCCCGTACGGCTGAACCACCTCGCCCGGCGAGGGGAAGTCCTTCTGCGTCCGCACGATGGCGACGGGGTCGTCCTTGCCGACGTACTCCCCGGCGATGTTGTGCAGACGCTGGGTCGACACCGCGGCGACTGTCGCCCCAGTCGCCCGCGACCGAATCTTCCGGATGGCGAAGCGGTGCGGCTCCATCAACAGCGCGAGCAGTCGCCACGAGTCCTCCGGGACGTCGAGTTCGACGACGCGCTCGCCTCCGGTGTGGTCGAGGTCCATCACCTCGAACGTGAACCCCTCGTGGATGGTGTCTTTCAGGAGGAGGCCGCCCGTGTAGCGCGGGTCGGCGAAGGTGGTGTACAGCGGCTGGTTGAACGCCCCGGGTTCGGTCTTGTCGGCACCGAACACGAGGAACGGTTCGCTCTCGCGTTCCTCGAGGGTGAGTTCGGCGACGCCCGGACCCAGCCCCCGGACGTTCCCCGCGAACGCGTCTTTCAGGAGGTCCTGGCCCGCCCCGTACAGCCCCTGCTTCTCGGCGACGGCCGTCCCCGCCTCGAACGCGTCCCACGCGAGCTGGTGGACCCGCTCGGCGTCCTCGCCCTCGCGGTGGCTCATCAGGAGGTCGATGTCGTCGCCGACGGTGAACACCCAGTAGTCGTCGAGGACGTCGCCCTCGCGCTCGAGGTGTGACGCGACGGCGTCGACGACTTCGTCCGTCGGTCGAAGGTGGCCAGCGTTGCTTCCCACGTCCGCTTTGATGCACGACAGGGTTCGCATGGCGCGCATAGAACTTCGTTACGAAATACAGTAAACTTGTGGGTGTCCCGAGTCTCACTCTCGACGTCGGCCCCATCCGTGGCGTCAGTCCGCCGGTTCACCGCCGCCTCCGGAAGGCGAACAGCGCGAGTCCGAGGAGGACCACGACCGCGACCACGACGACGAGCCCGGACGGCTGGAACGGGGTCGCTTCACCGGGTGCCGTCGCGGTTTCGGTCGCAGGGTCCGCCGTGAGAGTCGGCGCCGGCGTCGGCGTCGCGGTGGGCGTCGTCGGCGTGGGCGCCGGGGTGGGTGTGGGTGTCGGCGTCTCGGTGAGCGTCGGTGTAGCGGTGGGCGTCGGTGTCCGTTCCGACCCACGGTCGCGGTCTCGGTCGTCGTCGTCCGGCGGCGTCGGTGTCGCGGTGGGCGTCGGTGTCGGCGTGGGCGTCGGCGTCGGTGGCTCTGTCGTGCTCGCCACGGTCACGCCGCCGTCGACGTACGCGCGCAGCGGTATCGGCTCACCGGAGGGGTCCCGCAACGTCGTCGCCCCCCGGTCGAACGAGACCACCGTCTCGTCCGTCTCGCTCGTGACGGCGCGGAACGTGACGGTCGCGAGCGGGGGTGCGTCACGGCCGACCGCGGCAGTCTCGTGTATCGTCACGTAGCCACGGTCGTTGCGGATCGTCATTTCGACGTCACCACCCAGGCCGCCGGCGACGTCTACGACATCGACGACGCCCGAATCGAACCAGAGGGTGGTCTGGTAGCTCGCGACGTCCGTCGCGTCTGTCGAGAGTCGTACCGTCGCCTCCTCGCCCATCACGGCGATGTCGGCGTCGCTGCTCCGAATCGCGGCTCCGGCCCGCGGTAGTACCGTGACGGTCTCGCTCGTCTCGCTCGACGCGCCCGCGTCGTCCGTGACGCGGAGGACGACGGTCGTGGTCCCGGCAGCATCGAACGTGAGATTCGCCACGGGGCCCGTCGCGTCGGTCGATCCGTCGCCGCCGGCGTCCCACTCGTAGTCGACCACCGCGCCGTTCGGGTCGCACGACCCGCTGCCGTCGAACCTCACGACCCGACCGACCACCGGGTCGGCCGTCGGACCGACGACACGTGCGAGCGGCGCGGCGTTGATCGTGCTCTCGCCCACCACGACCCGATCGATGGCGCTGTTGTCCCCCGGTTGCGCGTCGAAGTCGGTGTCGGCGACCAGCCGGACGGTCTCGTTCGCCACGGCATCCGTCAGAGGGACGACCACGCGGGTGAACGCGGTCGTACCCGTCCGTGTCGCCGGGGGGACGGCCGCCGTCCGGCTTCCCAGTATCTCGCCGTCGCCCTCACGCTCCACTCGGAGGGTCACCTCGCCGTCGCCCGTCCCCCGGTTCCCGACCGCGACGTCGGCGACGAGCCCACAGGTCCCCTCGGCGTACCGGACGCCGGCCGCGTTCAGAACGAGGTCTGGCTGCAGCAGTCGGACGGCGTAGGCGTTGTTCGTCTCGTCCGACTCGGCGACCGTGTCGGCGACGTCGATCAGTGCCACGCTGGTCGCGGAGGTGTCCAGATCGCCGGCGGCCGCGGTGAACGTCACGTTCTGTGTCTCCCCGGGGAGCAGGCCGTCGAGGCTTCCGTTTCCGATCTCGTTGCCGCCGCTGTCGAGTCGGTAGGCCGCGGTCCCCGCGGGGACGGCACCGACGTTCGCCAGCGTCGCGTTCACGACGAGCACGTCGCCGATCCGCCGCTCCGTAACGTTCGTGACCGTCAGGTCCGGTCGGAGGACGGTCACCGCCGCGGCGTTGTTCTCGGGCGAAAGCTCCGTGTCGACGCCCGCGGCCGGCGCCACGCTCACGACGAGGTCACCCGTCTCGTCGAGGGTCGCATCGAGCGCGTCGGTGACGGTCTCGCCGGCGGGGAGTGGCCCGGTGTACGACCGCGTTGCGACCGCACCACCTGTGTTCGAGACGGTGACGGTGTAGTCCCCTTCGAGGTCCACGTCGCCCACGCTCTCGACGGTGTAGTCGACCGTCACGGTGTCACCGATCCCCACTGACGCGTCGGGGGTGGCGACGCTGGCTGTCACGGCGAGGTCGGTCCGGAAGTCGTGGGTCACGTACGACAGGTCGTTCGTCGACGCGACGCCGGTGGAGCTATCGACGACGGTAGTCAGGAAGGTGGTGAGGAAGCCCCCTTCACCGCCGGCCGTGCTCGCCTGCCAGAAGCTCAACGGTGCGTCGGGGCTCCCGACGATGGTCCGGTCGAGGATCCAGCCGTTGCCGCGGTTGACGAGGTACACCTGCTCGCTCTCGGTGTCGTCGTTCGGAGTGCTCCCGCTGAACGTCAGCACCTCCACGAGGCCGTCCGTCACGAGGTTGAGGTTCCGGACGTCCCAGGTCGGTCGGCGGGGATCGATCACGGTCGGTGTGTCGCCCGGAGTCGACACGTAGCGGAGCACGGACGTGCCGGTCGCCCCTTCGACCCAGACGAGCGAGTCGTCGGCGACGGACAGTTCGCGGAACTCGGTCGTGTCGTATGTGGCCTCGACGTCGAACGTCCCGTCGCTGACCTGCCCGACGACGACCGTTCCGTTCTTGGTTTCGGTGTCTGGGTCTGCCGGCGTGAAGTATGCGAGGGTGAACGTGCCGTCCGGACGGACGCTTACGGCCGTCGAGTGTGCGTTCGCGATGCGCTGTACCGGCCCGAAGGCCTCGGCTCCGGTTCCGACCCCGTCGGACGTCACGAAGCGGATGCCGTGGTCGTTCCGTGTCGACGTGTTCGCGTCCGTGTCCGTCCTCCAGGCGACGATCCTCTCGTCAGTCCCGACGGCGACCACCGGGCTGAAGTCCGGGGAGTCGTCGTCGGTCAGTCGCACGGGCGGCGACCAGGTCGTCCCGTCCCCGGTGACGTAGACGATCTCCGTGTGCGGGAGCGCCGCCTCCGGACTGTCGAGTTCGGCCAGTGACTCGTCGATCACCGTCCAGGCGACGTGGTGGTCGCCGTTCGGTGCGACCGCGAGGTCGGGGTCGGCGTCGGTCAGTTCGTCACTGACGATCGGTTCGGGAGGCGACCACGCTCCCCGTGTGGGGTCGAACCGGCTGACGTACACGTCGTCACCGGCGGTCCGGGGACCCTCGGTGGTCAGGTCGACTTGGCTGGGGCGCGTCCAGACGACGGTGTACCCCCCGGGCGTCGCCGCCACGGACGGCGACTGGTCCTCGACGTCGTCCGTCGTGATGCTGCCCACCTCGCTCGACACCGCGTCGGCCTGCACGAGCTGTTGCAGTAGCTCGGTCGTCGGGACCGCGGTAGCGGCGGGCGACTGCGCGCTCGCCGTCGCGTCGACTCCGGCGGCAGAGACGACCCCGGGAGCTGACAGCGGTCCGCTACCGGTCGCCTCCCGGATCTGCCACCCCTCCGGGTCGACGCTCGCGACCGGGTCGACTGCGAGCGGTGCGGCGCTGGCAGTCCGCGCGGCCGATTGGGTGGTCGCGGTCAGCGGGCCGACGCTGACGCTCTGTGAGAACACCCATATCTGGATGACCCCGGTGAACCCGATGGAGGCGAACAGCGCCGGATCGCCGGTCTCGCTGGGGATGAAGAAGAACCCGCCCGTGTCGCCGTCGACGGCTCCGCTGACACCGAACTCCTTGACCTTCCAGACCAGTTTCCCCTCGGCGAATATCGCGGGCTCCAGCCTGCTGGCGGTGACCTGGAGCTGGTCGTCCCTGACGACGTAGAAGAGGACGAGCCCGAACCGGGGCCCGACGCTGACCTCCGCGGTCGGTGCGTACTTGAGCTTCCCGAGCGTCCACTTCTGCTCGGCGAGGGCGATCCTGCCCGACGCACTCGTCTGGAGGTCGTCGTACGTCCAGACCGTCCCAGGCTCGGGTCCCGGGACCGGTCTGGCCTTGATGCTCCCCGACGCGCCGAGCGTCCCCGTCGCGTTCCGCCCGGCGAGCTGTCCCTGGAGGATGCCGTTGACGAACGGACTGGCCGCCGCCTCGTGAAGATTGAATCCGACGCCGAAGTTGATGCTCGCGTTGAACTTCTGCTTGCCGCCAGTTATCGGGACGTCGAGACCGGCCTCGAAGTCGATCGGGGGGGTCGGGACCTGCTTTCCGATGTTGACCTCACCGGTCTCCTCGGAGTACTCCGTGGAGCCGATCTCCATGAGTTCGATGATCCAGTCCGGGAAGTCGATGACGTCGACGTGGATGACCTCCTCGTCGCTCCCGGTGGCGGTCTGGGCCGTGACACGGACCTCGGTGTCGCCGTCCTCGCCGCGGCGCTCGCCGAACGGGATCCGCACCTGCCAGCGGTCGTTGCCGACCGGCCGCGCTCGGTAGGCGCGTTCGCCGAGTTGCGGGTGGTCGTAGGTCAGCGTGACGTTGTCGACGGTCGCCCCCGCCGACGCGACGACGCGGACCGTGTAGGTGCCGGCGACGGCCACCCGCTCTACGATGGGGCCGCCGAGGTCGGAGTCGACCCCCGCGATGAACGGCTCTCCGGGTACTTCGGTCGCGACGACGTTCTCCGTCTCCGAGAGGACCCGGCCGAGTCGTCCCGTGATGGTGTAGGTGACCGGGTACTCGCCGACCGCCTCGTAGGCGTGAACGACGGTCTCGCCCGTCGCCTCGCCGCCGTCACCGAACGACCACGCGTACCGCGTGACGAAGTCGTCCGGGCCCGCGGGCGTGCCATCGAACAGGAGCTCCAGCCCCGAGTCGGCGGTCGCGTTCGTCGCGGAGAAGTCCACCCGGAGTTCGGGCACGACGACGGTCGACGGCGCGCCCAGCGGGTCCGAGCAGTTCACGTCCCCCTCACACTGCCCCGACGGGACCGTCGGCTGTCCCCACCAGTTGCGCGTGGCGTTGATCGACCCCCGGTCGGCCCGGGCGGCGACGCCAGCGTCACCGTTGTTCACTACGTTGCTCAGCCCGACCCGCGCCTCGCCCGTGACGTTGTCCGCCCGGACGCCGAGCCGGTTGTCCGCGATCGTGCCGCCGAGGACGTACCACGGCCCGACGGTGTCGTCGGCGACGATCCCGACGTCGCTACTGTTTTCGATCTCGGTGTTCAGGATCTGCCAGACGTCGGCCGACCCCTCGGCGGAGACGCCGACCGCGCCGTCGGCGATCCGGTTCCGGTTTACGATCCACTGGCCCGTGCTTCCGTCGGCGTCGATGCCGACCGCGTTCCCGGCGAACGTGGCGTCCCGAACGGCCCAGCGGCCGGTGGTCTCGCCCGCGTCGATGCCGGCGACGGTCGCGTTCGCGACCCTGACGTTCTCCACAGTCCACGCCCCCGACGACCGGGACGCCCAGACGCCGCGCTCGCCGCCCGCGAACGTCGCGTTCTCGACAGCCCAGTCGTCTGTCGTCCCCCGGGCGTCGAAGCCGACGTCGTTGTCGACGAACTGCGTGCCGGAGAGCGACCAGGTCGTGGCCGTCCCCCGTGCGTCGATGCCGACCTCGTTGTCGACGAACCGGACGCTCGAGAGGGACCAGTTGCCGGTCGCCCCCCGGGCATCGATACCGACGTCGCTGTCGACGATATCGGTGGCCGACAGGACCCATCTTCCGGCCCCGCCGGCGTCGATCCCGATCACGTTGCCGGTGAACCTGCTGTCGGAGACGGTCACGCTCGTGGGTACGGGTACGCTCGCGTCGCCCCCGCCGGACGTCTCCCGGGCCCCGACTCCCTCGCTGTTGTCGAGGAACGTGCTGTCGTCGACGGTCACGTTCCCCGCCGCCACCGCCGGATCGACCGGGAGTTCGACGCCGAAGCGGTTGTCGACGAACGTGCTGTCCCGTACCGTCCAGGTCGCGTTCGTTCCCGCGGCGAGGAGTCCGATTCTGTTGCGCGTGAAGTTCGTATTCGTGACGTTCCATACTACGCCGTCGAGTCCGGTGCCGTCGATCCCCTCAAGGCTCTGCTCGACGCGGGAGTCCCGGACCGTCACCACGGCTGGACGGTCGCGTGGCGCTGCGGTGCCGTGTGAATTCCCTCCCGCCCGAATCCCGTAGGAGAGGCTCACGTTCGTCAGGGTCATGTCGCCGCCGGCGGTCACGATCCCGTCGTTGCCGACGACCACGTCGGTGAGTACTGTCGGACCGACGGTCGTGTCGGCGACGACGGCGACGAAGCCGTCCCCTGCCGTGATCGTCCCGCCGACGACCGTCGTCCCGTTCGAACGAATCACGAGCGCGTCCCCTTCGGCGCCCTCTGTGAACGGGTCGACGATCCTCACGCCGTCGGACCTCGGTCCCACCAGGATCCCGGGGTTCTTCCCCTCCGTTCTGACCGCTTCGAGCGTGGCGTCCGGGGACGCGACGAGTTCGAATCCGGGGCCCCTGTTACCCCCGGAGGCGACGACGCGCTCGACCGTCCCGCCGGTGACGTTCTCGAAGACGACCCCGTGGCTGAGACGGTTTACGGCCACGTCTCGGACCGTGACGTTCGTCAGTGCCGACGCCGTCCCGTTAGCGACGACGCCGAACGTGTCCCAGTCGGCCTGTCGGACCCCATCTATCGCGTGCCCCCGACCGTCCAACACCACGTCGCTCGCCGTGATCTCGATGCATACCGGGTCGCCCCGTGGGAGAGTCCCTCTGACGTCGCCAGTGAGGGCGTACGTTCCCGACTCACTGATCACCCGACATTCGGAGACCGGCTCGGCAGTCGCCCGCACCCCGACTACTCCGTCCCAGAGCGCCGCGAGCGTCCCGAACAGACCGTCGCCGCCTCCGCCCCCGCCCTCGACCCCCACGGTCGACACGCCGGCCACCGTCGACGACAGGACGAGCAACACCGTGACGGCGACCACCGCCACCGTCCCCCCGCGCCGGTGTGTCGAACGGCGCCGACCCCGACCCGCGTCGCCGTCGCCATCCGCGTTCGACGACTGCTCGCGTCCGGTCCGTTCCCCCGACTTCATGCCCCCTGTTCGCCGGACTCGCACTTAGTGTTATCTGTGTATAATTATTTTATATATTACAAATCTTAACAGAAAATAAAACTATCGGGGCAAAAATCGGTTCTCAAATCCCCGTCCGGTACGAACAGTCGGTTCTCCGAACGAATCGATATTTGACGCGCTCGTGTCGGGGTTCAGACGTGCTCGTCGAGGAAGTCGACGATTTCGCGGTACGCCTCGACTCGGTTCTCTAGCTTCGAGAAGCCGTGACCCTCGTCCGCGAAGATGCGTTCGCGGACCGGGACGCCCTGTTCGCGCGCCTCCTCGACGATCTGGTGTGCCTCGCTCACCGGGACGCGCGGGTCGTTCTCGCCGTGGAGGACGAACAGCGGCGCCGCGATGCGGTCGATGTTGTTGATGGGCGAGATGGACTCGAGGAACTCGCGGTCTTCCTCGAGCGACCCGTACTCCGCCTCCCGCAACTCCCGCCGCCAGTTGCCCGTGTTCTCGAGGAACGTGACGAAGTTGGCGATACCGACGACGTCGACGCCCGCGGCCCACCGGTCCGGGTACTCGGTGAGCGCGGCCAGCACCATGAACCCGCCGTAGGAGCCACCCAGTGCGACGATTCGGTCGGGGTCGACCGCCGGGTGGTCGCAGAGCCAGTCGACGGCGGCGTCGACGTCCTTCACCGAGTCCATCCGCTTCTCGACGTCGTCGAGGTGGCCGTACGCCTTCCCGTAGCCCGACGACCCGCGGACGTTCGGTTCGAAGACGGCGTAGCCGTGGTTGACGAAGTACTGCTTCGTCGCCGAGAAGGAGGGGCGGCGCTGTGACTCGGGACCGCCGTGGATGTCGACGATGACGGGAACCTGCCCCTCCACGTCGGGGACCGAGAAGTACGCCGGAATCTCGCGTCCGTCGAACGTCGGGTAGTGGACGAGTTCGGGTGCGACGAACGTGTCGCGAGGGATGCCCGCCGTCGCCGCCCTCGTCCACCGCTCCGTCTCGCCCGTTTTGACGTCGACGACGTGGACGTTCGTGTTCTCTGCGGCCGCCGACGCCGACAGGGCGAACCGGTCGCCGTCGTCGTCGAAGCTCACGCCCCCGGCGGTACCACGCGGGAGGTCCGGCGTCGAGAGCGGGTCGACCCGCCCGTGGGCGGTGAGTTCACCCACGGTGAGTTCGGTGTAGCCGTCGACGTTGCGCGAGAAGACCAGCCGTCGCGACTCCTGGTCGACCGCGACGCCGTCGACCTCCCAGTCGCCGTCTGGCGAGTTACGGTTCTCGGGGGTGTCGAACTCCCCCTCGACGGTGACGGGTTCGAGGTCACCCGTTGCGAGGTCGACCCGCGCGAGGTACAGCGTGTCGGCGTCGCCCGCGTCGGTGACGAGGTAGACGTTCTCCCCGTCGGGTCCCCACGAGGCGCTCTGGTAGCGGACGGTGCCCTCGTGCGGCGTGAGGTGACGGAGGTCACCCGACTCGACGTCGAGGACGGAGACGTCCTGGTCGAAGTTCGAGTACGCCTGGTTCACGATGAGTCGGGTGTCGTCGGGCGACCAGCCACCCAGCGTGAGCCACCCGTCACCCTCCCGGACCAGTCGCGCGTCGTCTCCCTGCTCGTCGCGGCCCTGCACGTAGACGTCGAACACCGACTCGTCGCGCCGGTTGGAGGTGAACGCTACCCGCTCGCCGTCGTGGCTCCAGCCACCCCAGCGGTGTTTCGCGTCGGGCCGCGCCGTCAGCTCCCGTATCGCACCCGTGCCGGGGGTGAGCACGAACAGTTGCTGGCGCTCGTTGCCCCCCTCGTCCATCCCGAAGACGAGTTCCGCTCGCTCCGGGGACCACGAGACGAAGGTGACGCGTTCGTCGTAGAACGTGTGCTGTTCCGGCCACGCGCCGGGGGCGTCGAGCGTCCACACCTGCGGCACGCCCGTCGTGTCCATCAGGAACGCGAGCGTCCCGTCCGGGGAGAGCGAGGCGCCGTACGCGCTCCGGATGTTCAGATACCGTTCGATGTCGAAGGCGGGAGCGAAGCCGGGTGACTCCTGCCCGTCGGGGTCGGTCATCACCCGTGATTGACCCGGTGGCGGTATACTCCTTTCCACGGTGAGAGACGCCGTTCCGGTGGTCGGATCCGTCCCCGTCGGCCACTTCGACGCGCGGTCGGGTGACGGGACGGCCGGAGCGCCGACCCCCACGTTCACGTACGAGGACGCGTCCACCTCACACCGTGACGTGACTGTCGCCGCGCGGCGCGAGCGGGTGCCCGGCACGACGCCGCGTGAGGAGGGAGTGCCGGCTGTTCGCCACGTGTGTCAAGACGCAGTCGTGAGTCAAGCGTCCCGCGGCGCCCGCCCTCAGATGATCCCTTCGCTCTTCAGCGCGGCCATCACGTCGTCGATGAGTTCGTCGGCCGTCTCGTACGGGAACTCCTGGTGGCCGCTGAGTTTCGTCGCGAGTTCCATCGCCGAGAAGGAGACGTCACCTGCCTCGAACGTCGTCCCCGGCCCGTTGGGGAGCGCGGGGACGAGGTCCATCTGGTTCTCTACGGGGAAGTCGGCGTCGCCGAACGCGTCTCGGAACTGTGCGCGGAGTTCGGCTTCGACGTCGGTCATGGCTTGACACAGCCCGAAGAAGTGCAAAAGCGTTCCGGATACGGGCTATCCCGTTCGGAGCGGCGTCCACGCCGACGTCTGCCCGGAGACGTCCGTCAACCGGGCTTCCCGCCCGCCGCTGTCACCGACCCGCACGTCCACGGCGGCGTCGAACGGCCGCGAGACGACGCGCGCGACACGCGGGTCGTGCATCTCGGGGTTGAAGACGAAGACGCCGAATCGGCCGCTCGCCCGGATGCGTCCGGTGAGTGCGTGGAGGAAGCGGTACACCGTCTGCACGTCGTCGCAGTACAACTGGATCGTAGAGACGGAGTCGAGACCGACACGGAGCCGGCTGTGAGGGCCGCCACCGAACGAGCGGGCGACCTTCGCGTACTGGACGCCGATTCCGGTCAGGTCGCTCGGCCGCGAGACACGGCCGGTCCCGCCGAGGCCGGTCGGCGGGTCACGGCGTCCCCCGTCACAGCTGACGACGGCCAGTCGCGAGAGGGGGACGTCCGTCCCCTCGGTCCAGCGGGTGGTGACGCCCCGGGGTGTGTCGTCCGTCTCGACGAGCAACGCGTCGGCGTCCCGCTCTGTGACCGGCGCGAGGAGTCGCATGGCCAGCGCGCCGGGAGCGGCCGCGGCGCTGCCCCGTACGACGAGCGAGGTGCCGCGTGGAACCCGGTCGACCGGGAGGTCCGGTCCGAACCGGTAGTCGTCGGGGGGGCCTTCGCCGTCCCGACGAGGTTCGACGCTCACGCTCCCCGCTCCGTAGCCGCGAGCCGACGGTGTAGCTCGAGTCGCTCGGCCGCCTCGGCCGCGAACAGCCGCAACGACTCGCGCTCGGCCGCCGTGTACTGCCGTGGTTCGTCGTCGAGCACGCAGAACATCCCGACGGCTTCGCCTGTCGGCGTCGTGAGCTTCGCACCGGCGTACGAACGGACGTCGAGCGCCGGGAGCACCTCGTTCGCCGTGAACCGGGGGTCAGCCGCGACGTCCTCGACCACCATCACGTCGTCTTCGAGGAGCGCGTACGTGCAGATGGCATCCTCTCGCGGAATCGCGTCCCACTCGGCGCCGTGACAGGCGAGGAACCGCTCCTCGTGGGCGTCGACGAGGCCCACGAAGGCGACGGCGACGTCGAACTGTCGTGACGCGAGTGCGGTCAGGCGCTCGAAGGAGTCGCTCGACGCGCGGCCGGCCGGGTCGTACGCGGCGAGCGCGGCCTGTCGCTCGTCCTCGTCGGCCGGGAGTGGGTACGACGTGTGTGTCCGTCCGGCCGCCACGCGCTCGACGAGGTGTGGGAGGTACTCGTAGTCGGCCTCGCTGTCTCTCGTGAGGTGGTCGACCACCGCGTGCGGCGCTCCGTCGGTGTCGATGTCGGCGAAGGGGACGTCGGTGAAGAGGATACAGCCGACGTCCGGACTGGTGTCGCGCACCGCGGCGACTAGGTCCAGTCCGCTCCCGTCCGGGAGCGCGTACGCCGTGACGAGACAGTCGAAGGACTCGTCCGCGAACAGCCCGACGGCCGCCTCGACGGAGCCACAGGCCGTCGGCGCCAGCCCGTCGACAGTCGACAGCGCCGCCGTCGTCCGGTCCCGTTCCGCCTCGTCGGCGTCGACGCAGAGGACCGTCGTCTCAGCCATCCCGGCATCCCTCGACTGTCGACGCCCCGCGGTCGGCCGTCGAGTGGTGGACCGCCTCCCCGTCCGACGTCCACCGGCTTCCGCTCCCGTTCATGTACGAGTCAGGTCAGCAGTCGCTCGGATAAACGTTGGGTGCTGGCTATCAGCGTCGAAACACCCGGGAGCGGGCGGGGTGTCGTCCGGCGCAGCAGGGAGAGTTATCGGGGACGAGGCCGACTCGACGGACATGGCTGACGACAGTGCTCCCGACGCCGATTCGAGTTCGGAACTCGACTTCGAGTTCGACTTCGAACTCCTCCGTGAACTTACTGAAACCGACGGGGTCCCGGGGTACGAGGCGGACGTCCGTGCGGTGGTCCGGCGCGAACTGACGGCGGCGACAGACGAGGTGCGGACCGACGCGATGGGGAACGTCGTCGGGACCGTCGAGGGGGGTGACTACGAAGTCGTCGTCGCGGCACACATGGACGAAATCGGCTTCATGGTGCGACACGTCACCGACGAGGGGTTCCTCCAGCTGGACGCGCTCGGGGGGTGGGACCCGCGCGTCCTGCGTGCCCAGCGGGTCCGCGTCCACACCCGCGAGGCGTCGCTCACGGGCGTCATCGGCTCCGTCCCTCCACACACGCTGACGGACGAACAGCGGGAGAAGCGCCAGGAGGTCTCGGACGTGTACGTCGACCTCGGTCTCCCGGCCGAGACGATCGAAGAGCGGGTCTCGGTCGGCGACCTCGTGACGATGCAGCAGACGACGGTCCGGATGGGTGACCTCGTCACCGGCAAGGCGCTCGACGACCGCGTCTGCCTGTTCGCGATGCTCGCGGCCGCTCGCCGACTCGACGACCCCGACGTGACCGTCCACTTCGTCGCGACGGTTCAAGAGGAGGTCGGCCTCCGCGGAGCGCAGGCCGTCGGCGTCGACCTCGACCCGGACCTCGCGCTCGCGCTCGACGTCACTGTCGCGAACGACGTCCCGGGGTTCGACGCCGCCGACCACGTCACCGCACTCGGCGAGGGCGTCGCCGTGAAGCTGAAGGACTCGAGCGTCATCACGACCCCGAAGGTGAACCGTCGCCTCCGAGACGTCGCCGACGAGAGGGAGATACCCCACCAGCTAGAGGTCCTCCCTGCCGGCGGGACGGACACGGCGAACCTCCAGCGTGCCGGCGGTGCGGTCCCGGTCGGCGCGCTGTCGATTCCGACCCGCTATCTCCACACGCCGACCGAGTGTGCCCACGGGACCGACGTGAGTGCGATGATCGACCTGCTCTCGGCGTTCGTCGAGAGCGAAACCGGCGACCACGACTACTCCCTGTAGCGGCGACCGGTGCGGGTCGGCGGGTGTCTGGCAGTCACGAACCAAAGTATTCACTACAGGCGACCTCTTAGGCGCGGACATGAGTGACTCGCAGATGTCGCGGCGGGCGTTCCTGACAGCCGCAGGCGGGACGGCGGCCGTCGCGGCCGGGTCGGGGAACGCCGCGGCACAGACGACGGAGCCGGACTGGGGCGGTCATCTCGACGGCATCGACGGCGGCTACCAGGACCTCCGCGGACAGAGCGAAGTGACCGTCGACGTCGGCGCGGAGGGGAACGGTGGCGCACTCGCGTTCGCCCCCGCTGGCATCTGGGTCGATCCCGGCACGACAGTGACGTGGGAGTGGACCGGCGAGGGCGGCGGCCACAACGTCGTCTCCAGCGAAGGGCCGGCCTCACTCGACAGTGGCGCCCCCGTCGCCGAAGCCGGGACGACGTACGAACACACCTTCGGCGAGGACCAGGCCGGTATCACGAAGTACCACTGTGCCCCCCACGAAGCGCTTGGGATGCTCGGTGCCGTCGCCGTCGGCAGCGACATCCCCACGGTCGAAGTCGGCGGTGGCAGCGAGGGGAGCAGCGCGCCGCAGGTCCCCGAGAGCGCCAAGACGCTCGGCGTCGCCACCACGTTCGCGATGATTGCGACGCTCGGTCTCGCGTTCTTCTTCCTGAAGTACGGCGGCGACTACGAGACTCCCGACGAGTAACGCGCTCTCTCGGAGACGCGCTCTCGCCCCCCGTTCAGAACAGTCCGAGCGAGAAGCCGCGCTCGTCGATCGTCTCCCGGTAGACCTTGAGGAAGCGGTCGAGGACGGCGTCGTGGTCGTACGACTCGTAAGCCTCGCTCAGCGTGCGGTGCGGTTCGTCGGCGGCGGCCGAGATGGCCGCCGCCAGTTCCTGCGGCGAGGTGACCCGCCGTCCGGGTCGGTCCCCGGCGACGAGTTCGTGTGCGCTCGACCCGGCCTGATACTCGACCAGCCCGGTACAGCCACAGGCGAGCGCCCAGAGGAGTTCGGTCGCGAACGGTTCGTGTTCGGCCGTCTGTGCGAACACCCGCGCCCCCTTCAGGACCGGGACGAACTCCTCCGGTGGCAGGTCGCCGAGGAAGGCGACCCGGTCGTCGATGCGGAGGTCCGCCGCGGTCCCTTCTGCGGTCTTGCGGAGCGGACCGTCCCCGATGACGGCAGCGCGCCACGTCTGCGTCCGGAGTTCGGCGAGCGCGAGGAGGAACGACTCCACGTTGCAGCCCTCGTCGAGGTCGTTCGCGTAGACGATGTCCGCCCGGCGGTCGACCGGGGCGTCCCGGACGAGGCCCACGTCGATGCTCTCGGGGACCGTCTCGATTCGTTCCTCGGGTGCGCCGTGTTCGCGGACCTGCGTCCGGACGAGTTCGGAGGGGACGAGCACCCGGTTCGCCGCCCGGGCCGCCCGTTTGTACCCGACCCAGTCGTCGCCCGCGTCCTCCCACCAGTCGACGACCAGTGGGACGCGGAGGAGTCGGCAGGCCCGCTTCGCCGCGACGGCGTGGCCCGGGGGGCTGTTGACCGCCTGGACGACGTCGGGCTTCGTCCGCAGGAGGTGAAACGGGAGCTTCGACCCGAACGCACCCGCCGCCGGTTCCTCGGTGACCGCGCGGTAGGTGACGTCGTTCTGGTCGAACGCGGGGATGGAGCCACCCCACCACTGCGCACAGCAGACGGTCACCTCGTGGCCGCGAGTCGCGAGCGCCTCGGCGACCCGTCGTGTCCGCTCAGTCGCGCCGGTCTCGTGGTGCTGTGCCGTCCACATCGAGACGAACGCGACGTGCATGCTCGCGGAGCGTGCGGCTGACGTAATAAATCCTGCTGGAACCGACAGCGGGCGGTCGGTCGCAGGCCCCAGTCGGCCACACGCGTTATGTCGGCGCGGCCGAAGCAGGGTGTATGGACACCGACACCGAGGCAGTCGCCGAGAGAACCGACACCGGAGGGGGGTTCGTCGCGTGGTACGGAGAGTGGTATCTCCGGGTCTACGCCGTCCTCGCAGTCGCAATCGTCGCCGGTGCGGGGTACGGCTACGCCATCGGCGCGCTCAGCTGGTGGAACGCGGGTGGGATGGTCGCGACGCTCGCCGCGCTCTCTGCGTTCATCGGGTGGCGAGCGAGGGTCGACCCCGCGTTCCGAGGCGAGTGAGGTCGGGTCAGGGGACGACCGGGAGCAAGAACGCCTCGACGAACTGCCAGTCGTAGACGTGGTTCAGCATCAGGTACGCCACGACGCCGAGTGACAGCGAGAGGATCCACGCGCTGGCGGCGACCCGTCCCACCTTCCGATGTGTCCCCGCCGCGCGGAGTTCTTCGGGGGTGTGAGTGATTCCGAGCACGAGCGCGTGCAACACGACGGGGACCGAGACCACCGAGAGGATGATGTGGACGGCGAGCATCGCGAGGTAGGCGTAGTACGGCAGGGTGGGGCCGACGAACTCCTTGGTGCCGCCGCCGCCGATTTTCGTCAGGTAGAGCACGAGGAAGACGAGGATGAGCAAAAACGCGCCCCCCATCGACGCGGCGTGCTTGCGGACCTCGTCCTGCCGGATGAACCACCATCCGGCCACCAGGAGGAGCGTCGCCGTCGTGTTGATGACGGCGATGGCGTCGGCGATGCGGTTGACCTGCGAGAGCGTGAGTTCCGGGAACACCGACTCGGGAACGTAGCCCAGAAACGTCCCGATGACGAGCGCGTACCCCACGACGGAGAGCACCGCCGTCACGGCGGCCGGATGTCGTTTGAGCGGACCGCGCACGCTGGCTGTTGCCATGTCCGACCGTTAGGAGTGGGTGGATATCCGTGTTCGGGTTCGTCGCCGCCGGGTCGCCGTCCTCCCGTTCCACCCCGAAGTTGATACGTGATGGGGCGGCCACCCCGACCGATGCGCTGACCGAGGCCACACGGCGTCTCGCGGGTGTCCGGCACACCGCTGTGTGGACGAGTCGTGCCGGCTGTTCGCCCTATCCCTCGACGACGCCCGTGACGCGGGCGACCTCGCGCGCCGCGTCCTCGCTCATGCCGTCGCCCAGAATGGTGTAGCGGTCGCGGATGGTGTGTGCCGTGGTGAGCGCCTCGATGACCACCTCGTCGTCGACGCCGAGCCCCCGTGCCGTCGTGGGTGCGTCGATCCGTTCGAGCGCGTCGCGGATGTTCCGCCACTGCCCCTTCTCGCCGCTGTGGAGGTACTCGGTCATGATAGAGCCGACGCCGACCTGGTGGCCGTGCAGCGCCGTGTTCGGCACCAGCCGGTCGAGCTGGTGTGAGAAGAGGTGCTCGGCACCCGACGCGGGGCGTGAGGACCCGGCGATGCTCATCGCCACCCCCGAGGAGACGAGCGCCTTCACGACGATCCACGCGGTCTCCTCCAGCCCCGGCTTGATGGAGTCGGCGTTGTCGACGAGCATCTCCGCGGTCATCTCCGAGAGCGCCCCAGCGTACTCGGAGTACTCCACGTTCTTCAGCCGGTGTGCCAGCTGCCAGTCCTTGACCGCGGTGTAGTTGGAGATGATGTCCGCACAGCCCGCCGTGGTGAGTTCCCACGGCGCCTGCGCGAGGAGTTCGGTGTCGGCGACGACCGCCAGCGGCGGGTCCGCCGCGACGGAGTGACGGGTGTCACCCTCGGGGATAGACGACCGGCCCGAGACGATGCCGTCGTGGCTCGCGACGGTGGGCACGGAGACGAAGCCGCAGTCGATTCGTTCGGCGGCCATCTTCGCGATGTCGATGGCCTTCCCGCCGCCGAGGGCGATGATGTAGTCGGTCTCTTCCGCCCGGGCGGTCTCGGCGACCGCCTCGACGGCGGCGAAACTCGCCTTCTCGACGGTCACCGTGTGTGGCTCGACGGCGAACTGCGCGCGGAGACGGTCGCCTGCCAGGCGTTCGGGCGTCGGACTCGTCACCAGGAGTGGCTGTCCCGAGAGATAGAGGTCGTCGACGGCCGCCCCGACCTGGTCGAGGACGCCGTGGCCGATGACGACGTTCCGTGGAAGCTTGATCCACGTCGACTTGTCGAACATGTCCAGCTATCGGCGTGGGTGGCTCATATGGCTTCGCACTGCGCGGCCGACGACCGGCGTTCAGAGGAGCGTGCCCGCGGCGTCCACGAGAAACAGGAGCCCGAACCCGGCGAGCACGAGCGCCGACAGCGCCGTCACGACTGGAGCGAACGCCTCGACTCGCTGCTGGGCGGTGACGAGCGCCGCCGGGAACCCGGTGACCCACACGAGGATGCCGCCGAAGAACCCGACGATGAGGGCCGGACTCCCCTTCTCGACGACGAGGATGCCCGCGAGGTCACCGCCCACGTAGGGCGTCTGTGCGAGCACGTCGACCTGCCCGGACTCGAGGAGGGCCACCCCGATGGTGAGCCAGAAGAGTATCTGGTAGGGGTTTGCGATGGCCAGCAGGAACGCCTTCCGGAAGCCCGCGCCGGTCTCGCCGCCGTCCGCCGCGGCTTCGCCGTCCGGCGTCAGGGACCCGCCCACCTCGTGAGCGGCCCCGTACGCGAAGTACAGCATGAGCAGGCCGCCCGCGCCGACCATCACCGCACGCACCGTCGGGAAGCGTTCGACGAACGCGACGACGCCCAGGAACGAGAGGACGAAGAACGTCGCGTCGGCCGTCATCGCCCCGAGCCCCGTTCGGAACCCGGCCGTCCAGCCACGGAGGACGCTCTCCTCAGCGATGACGGCGTTCATCGGCCCGGGTGGGGCGGCGAGTGCGAGTCCGAACACCACGCCGGCACCGAGCGAGACGAGCACGTCCTGCATCGCTCCTGGCTAACGGGAGCGGGGTTAAAAACGCTCTCGTGGGCGGCCGAGGCCTCGGCTCAGACCAGCCCGAGGACCACCTCTGCCACCGTCGAGACGACCGTCTCCCACACGGAGAAGCCGGTCGTGAGCGCGAGGACCGTGTCGACGGCGAAGAACGCGAACAGCGCCGCACCGGCGAGGTGGGCCTTCCGTACGTCGAAGCGGTGAGAGAAGCGGTGGAAGACGTACGCGTTCGCGATACTCACCGGCAGGATGGCGAGCATCTCGCCGACCCAGATACCCGGGTGAGCGCCGTACTGGACGGCGAGACCGATGGTCACGAGCTGGGTCTTGTCGCCGAACTCGCCGGCGGCCATCATCGCGAAGATGGGGACGAAGCTCCCGAACCGGTCGGCGTCGAGAGAGACGTCGCGTCCGAGCACGGACAGCGCGTCGACGTCGACTGCGAGTCCGCCGTCGGTCTCCACCGGGTCGCCCGCGTCCGGCCCGACGCTCGTCTCACCCGGCTCGGGCGCCGCCCGGACGAGCAAAACGGCGAAGAGCGCGAACAGCGCGGCCGTGATTCCGTCGAGAACGGCCGGTGGGAGGACGCCCCGCAGCGCCGCACCGAACCAGATTTCGAGCGCAGTCCACCCGGCGAACGCGGATCCGGCAGCCGCGACGACGACCTTCGGGTCGTACCGCGTCGAGAGCCCGGCGATGATGAACTGGACCTTCTCCCCGGGGAGGACGGCGAGCTGGGCGACGAACGCCACCGTGGCGACTTCGACCAGCCCCACCATCAGCCTTCGACCTCCGCTCCGTACTCGGACCCGTCGTCGGTGACGGGGGTGACCCGAATGGAGCGGGCGACGGCCTCCGGAAGGGACTGCTCACGGTCACCCGCTCCCACCCGGACGGTCACCATCCCGAACGGCGCGACGTCGACCACCTCCAGCCGGGTCCCGGGCGTGATACCCGCGTCGGAGAGGTACTGCAGTTCCTCCTCGTCGCGGTCGGAGACGCGTGCGACGACGACGCTGTCGCCGACGTCGTGGTCGTCGAGGCGCGTCGAGTCGTCCGCGTCCAGCGGCGTGAGGTCGGCGCTCGGGATGGGGTCGCCGTGCGGGTCGACCTCCGGGTCGCCGAGCGCCTCGGCGACGCGCCGCTCGAACTCCTCGGAGATGTGGTGTTCGAGCGCGTCGGCCTCGTCGTGGACCTCGCTCCAGTCGTAGTCGAGGTGCTCTGCGAGGTACGCCTCCAGGAGGCGGTGGTGACGGATGACCTCCAGTGCGACCGTCTCGCCCTCCGCCGTCAACTCGACGCCCTTGTACTTCTCGCGGGTGACGAGTCCTCGCTCCTCGAGCTTTCCGAGCATGCTCGTCACCGTCGGTGGCGTCTTCGAGAGGAGGTCGGCGACGTCCGATGTCGACACCGGCGGGCCGTGTTCGGTCTGCAGCGTGTAGATGGCCTTCAGGTAGTCTTCCATCACGTCGCTGAGCACGTCGGACTTCGCCATCTCACTCGTCGGTAGCGCCTCGACGCGAAAGAGGTTTGGGGTGTCTAAATCTCGGTATGACCCCTTCGAAACATCGGGCTCAGATGCCCTGTCCCATCAGGTGCGACCGGAGGACGTCCGCCGTCTTGACGCCCGCCTCCGTGTTGACGACGACGAGCGTCGCGTCGTCGTCGAACTCGTCCTGCAACGCGTCGGCGGCCGCCGCGGCGGCCCCACCGGCCGCACCGACGTCGACGGCGGTGGTCTGTGCGGCGGTGACGGCGCTCCCGAGGATGGCGTCGTCGTCGACAGTCACGACCGTTCCACCGGTCTCGTCGAGGGCGTCGACCACCAGGTCGCCCCCCTTCGGGTCGGGAATCTCCAGTTCGCCGACGATGGTGTCCGGTTGGTTCCACGGCTCCACCGCGCGCCCGGCCTCGAACGCCGTCGCGATGGGCGCACACCCGGTCGGCTGGGCCGCGACGACCCGCGGGACGGCGTCGACGAGTCCCAGTTCGTGGAGTTCGCGGAAGCCCTTCACCAGACCGTAGACCACCTCGCCGGTCCCGGCGGGGACGAACACGGCGTCCGGGACCGTGCGGGCGGCAATCTCGTACGCGACGGTCTTGTACCCCTCGTGGCGGACGGGGTTGTCGAACTCCTGCAGCGTGAACCACTCGGATTTCAACTGCGTGTGCAGCGCCTCGACGGCGTCGGGGTACCGACCCCCCGCGACGCGCATGTCGCCGCCGTGGACGTTCGTCATCGCCTTGTTCGGGAACGGGGCCCGGGAGGGGACGAACGCGTACGACCGGATGCCGGCGCGTCCGGTGTAGGCCGCCCCCGACTGCCCGCTGTTGCCCGGCGAGGCGTGTGCCACGAGGTCCGCGTTGGCGGCGTCGGCGGCCGTGACCGCCAGCGAGAGGCCGCGGTCGAGGACCGTCCCCGTGGGGTTCCGCCCCTCGTCCTTGACGAGGAGCGCCCCGACGCCGAGTTCCTCGGCGAGCGCCGGCGCGTCGACCAGCGGCGTCCCTCCCTCGTCGGCGCTCACGCCCGCGGCGAACGGCAAGAGCGCGGCGAAGTCCCACATCGACCGGGCGTCGGCGAGAGCGGCGTGGTCCCACGTCACCGCGTCGAGGTCGTAGACGGGGTCGACCGGTGCCCCGGCCTCGCTCGGCCCGGTCCGCGTGGGGTCGGCCGGGAGTTCCTCACCGGTCGCCGTACAGCGGAGCGCTCGGAACGTGTCGCTCGTGTCCATATCCGGGGGTACGACGCGACGGGCGTATCCCTTCCGGTCCCGCCACGCCTCCCGCTCTCGAACGCACAGTCTCTTTGTAACCACCTCCCCAAGCCGACGGCATGAACGAGGAGCGAACCGTCGCGGTGTGCGGTGCGGGACTGGCCGGACTGGTGGCCGCCCGTCGCCTCGCGGCCGCCGGCGCCGACGTCACGGTGTACGAGGAACGCGAGACGGTCGGCGGGAGAGTCCACTCGCGGGAACGGGACGGGTTCACGCTCGACCGCGGATTCCAGGTACTGTTCACGGCGTACCCCGCGGTTCGCCGCGAACTCGACCTCGAGGCGCTCGACCTCCGCGCGTTCACGCCGGGCGCGGTCATCGCCCGTGAGGGGGAACGGTCGGTGCTCTCGGACCCCCTCAGGGACCCGCTCTCGCTCGCGGAGTCGCTGTTCAACCGCGAGGTGACGACGAGCGACAAACTCCGAACCCTCGCGCTCAGACAGGACCTCGGGAGCAAACCCCTCGACTCGTTCTTCTCCGGACCGGACACGACCATCAGAGAGTACCTCCACGACTGGGGCTTCTCCGAGAAGTTCGCAGAGAACTTCGTCGCCCCCTTCTACGGCGGCATCACGCTCGACCGGTCGCTCTCCACGTCGAAGCGCGTCTTCGAGTACACGTTCCGGATGCTGAGCGACGGCCGGACGACGATCCCCGCCGACGGGATGGGCGCCATCGCCGACCAGTTGGTCGCCCGTGCGGAGGCTGCCGGCGTCGACGTCCACACCGACTCGGTCGTCTACGAGGTGACCCCCGAGCGGAACGGTGCGACGCTCGACGTCGACGGCGGGACGGTCGAGGCCGACGCCGTCGTCGTCGCCACCGACCCTCGCACGGCCGCCGAGTTGACCGGCGTGGACGCGATTCCGACCCGCGCTCGACCGTCGACCACCCAGTACTACCGCCTCCCGGAGGGGACGGACCTCGGCACGAAGCAGCGCATCCTCCTCAACGCCGAGTCGGCCGCGCCGAACGCCGTGGTTCCGTTGTCGGCGGTCGCCCCCGAGTACGCCCCGGACGACGCCGAACTGCTGAACGCGACGTTCCTCGGCGAGGACGCGCTGTCGATGGACGACGCCGAACTGCTGGTGCGAACGCGCGACGCGCTGGCGTCGTGGTATCCCGAGCGCCAGTTCGGGGCGCTCGAACCGCTCGCGACCGACCGCATCGAGTTCGCGCAGTTCGACCAGCCACCGGGCATCCACGACAGCCTCCCGGACGTCGACGACCCGGAGGGACCGGTGTACCTTGCCGGCGACTACACGGAGTGGTCGTCGATTCAGGGGGCACTGCAGAGCGGGGCCATCGCGGCACGGACTGTCGCCGAGAGCTTCTGACACCCCGGTTCTCGTCCCGATTATCTACTACTCTCTGAGGAACGCGTCGCGCCCGTGCTCGTCGAGTGCGCGCTCGAACGCCGCGCGCTGTGCCTCGACCTCGGGCGTCGACTCGGCGAAGGCGTGGTCGAACATCTCGAGCGGGGAGGGCTCGAACGACTCCGCCTCGTCGATGACGGTCGCCACCGTCTCGCGGGCCTCGGCCTCGATTTCCTCGGCGACGGTGTCGTCGACGAGGCCTCGGTCGCGCAGGAACGCCTCGTAGCGGTCGAGGGGGTCGCGCTCGCGCCACCGCTCGACCTCCGCCTCGTCGCGGTAGGCGCTCGGGTCGTCCGCGGTCGTGTGGGCGCCGTAGCGGTACTGGACGGCCTCGACGAGCGTCGGGCCGTCGCCCCGACGGGCGCGCTCGACCGCCTCCCGGGTGACCCGGTAGGTCGCCAGCGGGTCCATCCCGTCGACCCGTACTCCCGGGAAGCCGTACGCGTCGGCCTTCCCGGCGAAGGTCTCCGACGCGGTCTGGCGCTCGGCGGGGTGAGAGATGGCCCAGCCGTTGTTGTTGCAGAAGAGGACGCAGGGCGTCTCGAACACGCCGGCGAAGTTGGCGGCCTCGTGGAAGTCACCCTCCGAGGTGGCCCCGTCGCCGAAGTGACAGACGACGACGGTGTCGTCGCCCTTCAGCCGTGCACCCCACGCCATCCCGACGGCGTGGGGAATCTGGTCAGCGATGGTGATGTTGAGCGGGGCGACGTGCTGGTCGACGAGCGAGGCGTTGCCGTGTTCGTGGCCCATCCAGTAGGTGAGATACTCCGCCGTGAGGCCACGGACGGAGACGGCCCCGTGTTCGCGGTACTGGTAGACCAGCCAGTCGTCGTCGCGCAGGGCGTGGGTCGACCCCACCTGCGACGCCTCCTGGCCGACGGCGGGGGCGTAGGTCCCGACCCGACCCTGTCGCTGGAGGCTCACCATCCGCTCGTCGAAGTGCCTCGTCACCACCATGTCGCGGTAGATCGCCAGGAGGCGGTCGTCGGAGAGGTCGGGGACGTCGCCGACGACACGCCCGTCGGGGTCCAGCGTCCGTACGAAGTCGGCCTCGTCGTAGTGGTCCACGCGCACGTCTGTGAGTGAGAGCCGCGGGTATTGAACGTTCGGCTCCTCGCCTGCGTCGTGGCACGCGTCCTCGGCTCCGACTCGTACCTCGCGCGCACCCCTGTCGAAAACGGCTCTCCCCAGCCGTTCGAGTGGCTCGTCACGCCTGAAACTCACTCTCGCCGCCGCCCCGCTCACAGCAGCTTCCGAAACCGTCCCAGCGGCGGGAACGTCAGCGCGTCCTCCCCGCCCGGGTCCCACACGACGGGCCGGAGCGCGTCCGCGTCGGTGACGAGCGGCGACTGGAAGTCACGCGCGCGCATCCCGTTGATTTCGACGCCGCTCGCCACGCGCGAGAACGCGGGGAGCATCAGGACGTCGCTCCCGTGGTAGACGGCCTCCCCGGCGAGGAAGCAGGGTCGTCGCTGCCCCTCGATGGTGATGGTCGGGTGGTCGTGGCCGACGACGTAGCGGTCCGCCTCCTCCGAAGGCTCCTCGTGGCCGTGACAGACGAGCACCGTCCGGTCGCCGTCGTCGACGCGGTAGCCGTCGTGTCGCTCCCCGTCCCACACCGTCTCGAGCATCCCGTCGTGGTTGCCGGTGACGAGCACCAGTTCGGCGCCCGCCGCTCGACACGTCGCGTCGAGGGTGTCGAGCGTCTCCGCGGCCCGGTGTGAGACCCGTCCGAACTCGTGGAGGACGTCGCCGGCGACGACGACTCTCCCGGGCGAGAAGCGGTCGAGCACCGCGTCCAGTCGCTCGGTGAGGTCCGCCCGCTCGCCCAGCGGCACCTCGACGTCGGAGGCCGCGGCGCGGCCGACGTGGAGGTCGGCGACGACGAGCACGTCGGCGCGTGGCAGGAAGACCGCACGGTCGGCGAACGCGACGTCGAACACGACTGGTCGTTCGGGCGCGAAGCCAAAAGCGATGCTCTCTCGACGCCCGGTGCGACGGCACCGTTTTACCGCCGCCGTCCCTCACCGTCTCCATGAGCAGAGCCCTGGAGGACAAGCGCACCGCGACACGCCTCCGCGTGCTCGTCGAAATCGCCGACCGACAGCCGGCGGTGAGTCAGGGCGAGATCGCCGAGGCCGTCGGCGTCACCTCACAGGCGGTGAGCGAGTACATCAGAGAACTCGTCGCCGACGGCTACGTCGAGAAGGAGGGACGTTCCCGGTACCGGACTACCAAGGAGGGGGTCGACTGGCTCTTCCGGGAGATAAAGTCCATCCGTCAGTTCACCGACCACGTCACCGAGGACGTCCTCCAGTCGGTGCAGGAGGACGCCGCCCTCGCCACCGACGACATCCAGACGGGCGAGACGGTGACCCTCTCGCTTCGGGAGGGCCTCCTCCACGCGACGCCGGGCGACGATGGACCGGCGACGGGCACCGCCACCACGACGGCCGAGGCCGGACAGGACGTCTCAGTCACGGGGTTCGAGGGCGTCATCGACATGTCGCCGGGGACCGTCACCGTCTGTCAGGTGCCGCGCGCCCGCAACGGCGGGAGCAGCGCCGTCGACGTCGAGGCGCTCTCGGAGGCGCTCACCACGTCCGACCTGGTCGTCGCCGTCGGCGTCGAGGCCGTCGCGGCGCTCCGTCGACTGGACCGCGAACCGGCAGTGAATCTCGCGGGCGGGGCCGTCGCGGCCGAGGCGGCGATGAAAGGACAGGACGCCGTCGTCGTCGCGAGCGTCGACGAGGCGGGCCGGGTGGCAGACACCCTCCGCGACCGGAACGTGACGTACGAACTGGCCCCCATCGGGACGGACGAGAACAGACTGCACGAGTAGCCGGCCGACGGCGGCGGCGTGGCTACGCGGCCACCGCGTCGGCTTCGGCGTCGGCGGCGTGGTCCCGCGCCGTCGCGTACGCCTCCTGGAGTCGCTGGAACTCGTCGGCGTCGCCGCCGTGGTCGGGGTGGGCCTGCTTGATCTTCGAGCGGTACGCCGACTTCACCTCGTCCGGCGTCGCCGCCGTGTCGAGTTCGAGTTCGGCGAAGGCCGTACTGACGGGGTCCGGCGGGACCTCGGGTTCGAGTTCGGGCACGTCGAACGGGAGGCGTCGGCCCAGTCCTCTGCCCGGCATCTCGTGTTCACAGAGCACCGTGTACGTCCCCGCCTCCTCGATTCGGAAGTACGCCTTGGCGTCGAAGGTGATGGCGACGTCACGCTCCGGCAGGTAGAACGCGACCGTCTCGCCGTGGACGGCGACGTCCTCGCGGAAGCGCTCGTCGATGTCGACGAGATACTGACGGATCTCCTGCCGGCGACGGACCGTCCCGTCGATGCGACGGCTCCGGTCGACCGGTGCCGTCGGGAACAGGCGGTCGCCGACGAAGAAGACGACGGCGACACAGCACGAGAGCGCGGACCCGAGAACGACTCCGGTGAGCAGCCACGGCGGGAGCAGAGACAGCCACTCCGGTAGCACGTGTGAGAGTTGGCGCGCACGGTAAAGAACTTCTCGGCATCGACAGCTTCGCGCTGCGTCGGAGCGGGCGTAAAGAAGTCGGAGCGACGTCGGAACGACCGCCGGACATTTGTCCGCCCCGACCCGATACCCGGTCGAACGCCGACGATGTCACTCATCCGATTCGCGGCCGCGGACACCGCGACCCACACGCAGATCGGCGAGGGACTCACGCGCGTCGCCCGCGCAGCCGGACGGCTGGAGACGGGCCACGCCGTCGGAAAGTACGCGATACGGCACGACGACGGCTGTGCGGACTGCGGCCGAACGGTCCAGCGAGGGGATACGTTCTTCCTCGACACGGACGCCGGCGACGTCTACTGTGCGGTCCACGGCGCGGGCCGCCGGGGTGACGAGTAGTACTCGACTTCGAGTTAAGACCATATCATCTCTGACAGGTCCGGAACCTTCTTTACGCATACTCGGGACGCAGAACACACTATGGCAGTGCTCTGGCTGGACGACGTGCGCTCTGACGATCTGGAGACAGTCGGGGGGAAGGCGGCCTCGCTGGGCGAACTCACGGCCGCGGGACTCCCGGTGCCGCCGGGCTTCGTCGTCACCGCCGAGACGTACCGGACGTTCATCGAGGAGGCCGAAATCGACGAGGAACTGTTCGAGGCCGTCGACGTCGACCCGGAGGACTCGAAGGCGCTCGCGGGCGCGCACGAGCGAGCCCACGAACTCATCATGGAGACGCCGTTCCCGGAGGACGTCGCCGCGGAGATTCTGGCGGCGTACCGCTCTATCGACGACGGGGAGGCGTTCGTCGCCGTCCGCTCCTCGGCGACGGCCGAGGACCTCCCGGACGCCTCCTTCGCCGGCCAGCAGGAGACGTTCCTCAACGTCCGCGAGGACGACCTGCTCCAGCGGGTCAAGGAGTGCTGGGCCTCGCTGTTCTCACAGCGCGCCATCTACTACCGGAACCAGAAGGGGTTCGAGCACGACAAGGTCGACATCGCCGTCGTCGTCCAGCGGATGGTCGACGCAGAGAAGTCGGGCGTGATGTTCACCTCCCACCCCTCGACGGGGGAACCGCGCATCATCATCGAGGCCGCCTGGGGTCTCGGCGAGGCCGTCGTCTCCGGAGCGGTCTCCCCGGACAACTACGTCGTCAACCGCGCGACCCAGCGGACGGAGGACGTCACCGTCGCGGACAAGAAGCTGATGCACGTCAAAGACCCCGAGACGGGCGAGACTGTCGAGCGCGAGGTGCCCGACGAACACCGTGAGGAGCGCGTCCTCTCCGACGAGGAAATCGCCCGCCTCGTCGACCTGGGCGAGGAGGTCGAACGCCACTACGGCCAGCCACAGGACGTCGAGTGGGCCGTCTACGACGGCGAGGTGTACATGCTCCAGTCGCGGCCCATCACGACCATCTCCGACACGGCGGTGTCGAACGTCGAGAACGTCTCGGGCGGGACGGACGGCGCGGCGACTGACGGCGAGGGCGACGCCAGCGCCGAGCAGGCCGGGGTCGGCGAGGTCATCGTCCGCGGCCTAGGTGCGAGTCCCGGCATCGCCTCGGGGCCGGCACGCGTCGTCACGAAACTCGACCACCTCGACCAGGTGGCCGAGGGCGACATCATCGTCACCGAGATGACGATGCCCGACATGGTGCCCGCGATGAAGCGGGCGGCCGGCATCGTCACCGACGAGGGCGGGATGACCTCCCACGCGGCCATCGTCTCGCGGGAACTCGGCGTCCCCGCCGTCGTCGGCTGTGGGTCGGCGACGCGACAGCTAGAGGACGGCCAGCCCATCACCATCGACGGCGACAAGGGGACCATCAGGGAGGGCGTCGAGTCGAAGGAGAAACAGCGCCAACCCGTCGAGGACGCCCGGCCGAAGACGCCGGTCAAGCCGATGACCGCGACGGAGGTGAAGGTCAACGTCTCCATCCCCGAGGCCGCAGAGCGGGCCGCGGCGACGGGTGCCGACGGCGTCGGCCTCCTCCGCATCGAGCACATGGTGCTCTCGCTGGGCAAGACGCCCGAACGGTTCATCGACGACAACGGCGAGCGCGCCTACGTCGACGAGATTATCGAGGGCGTCCGCACCGTCGCCGACGAGTTCTACCCCCGGCCGGTGCGCGTCCGCACGCTCGACGCCCCCTCCGACGAGTTCCGCCAGCTACAGGGCGGCGAGGACGTCCCGCGCGAGCACAACCCGATGCTCGGCTACCGGGGCATCCGGCGCTCGCTGGGTAACCCCTCGGTGTTCAAGCTGGAACTCGAGGCGTTCCGTCGGCTGTACGACATGGGCTACGACAACCTCGAGGTGATGTTCCCGCTGGTGAACGACGCGGAGGACGTCGTCCGCGCCCGCAAGCACATGAAAGAGGCCGGCATCGACCCCGAGAAACGCGAGTGGGGAGTGATGATCGAGACGCCCGCCTCCGCGCTCCAGGTCGGGGCGATGGCCGAGGCCGGCATCGACTTCGCGTCGTTCGGGACCAACGACCTCACACAGTACACCCTGGCGGTCGACCGGAACAACGAGAACGTCGCCAGCGTCTACGACGAACTCCACCCCGCCGTCCTCGAACTCGTCGGGTCGACCATCGAGACCTGCCGCGAACACGGGGTGAAGACGAGCATCTGTGGGCAGGCGGGCTCGAAACCCAAGATGGTGCAGTACCTCGTCGAGTCGGGTATCTCCTCCATCTCGGCGAACATCGACGCCGTCCGCGACGTCCAGCACGAGGTCAAACGCGTCGAGCAGCGTCTGCTGCTCGACTCCGTCCGCTAGAGTCCCGCGTCGGACGTCGCGCTCGGGAACGTCATCGTGACCACGCTCCCCCGTGGGGTCCGGGGCTCGACCGAGACGGTGCCGTTGAGCGAGGTGACGAGGCTACTGACGACCCAGACGCCGAGTTGCGAGCCGTGACGGATGGGGTGTTCTTCCAGTCCTCCCGTGAGGAGTCGTCGGTCCTCGGGCGGGATGCCCGGGCCGTCGTCGGCGACCCGAATCGACACCCGTTCGTCGCCGCCCTCGTGGACGCGGACGACTTCGACGCGGACCCACGGGTCGGGGCGGTCGTTGTGGACGATGGCGTTCTCGACCACCTCGTGGACGACGAGCGAGAGCGACTGCGTGGCCTGGACGACTGCCGCGACGGGGAGAGACGTCTCGACGACCGCCTGCGAGTACTTCCGGCTCAGTCGCTCTGTCACCTCCGAGACGACCGAGACGACGTCGATGGCGGTGGTCGGGCGGTCGTCGGTGCTGACCTCCCGGTAGCGGCGTGCCTGCTCGCTCAACGAGAGCAGTTCCCGCGCGGCCGCACCGATGGTCGTCGCCGCCGTCGCCGTCTCGTCGTCGCGGTCACTCGCCAGCGCGGCCGCGTGGCCGAGGATGATGTTGGCCTTGTTGCGCAGGTTGTGGCGGAGCACCCGGTCGAGGACGTTGATGTGCTGTCTGTACTGGGAGACGTCCTGGTGGACGAGCGCCACCTCGGCGGGCCCGTCGCCCTCGACGGCGACGACCGCCATCGCGTACCACCGGCGCTCGCCGTCGCCGTGGCAGGGGTACTCGACCTGCTCGCTGTCGACGTCGCCGGCGAGCACGCGCTGTATCGCCTTCGTCGCCGCCGACGCGAAGCTGTCGTTGGCCCGCTCGCACAACTCGAAGTAGTTGGTGCCGACGTCGCTCTCCCCGCGCTCGCGGCCGTTCTCCCGTCCGAACTCGACCCACGCCCGGTTGACGAACCTGATGGTCCCGTCGTCGTCGAGGAGTGCGACCGGGAACGGAACGACCGAGAGCGGTTCGTACCCGTCGTCGCCCTCGGCCGCCGGTGGTGACCCGGCCGGGCCGTCACGCGCCGTCTCCCCGTCGGTGCTCGCGTCGGTCCTGCCGAGTCGCGTGCCGTCGTCGTTCCGGTCACCGACGCCCGACCCGGTCAGGAGCGACACCAGGGCGGGGTCGAGCGTCGACACGCCGGCGTCCACCACCCAGTCCGGGAGCGTCGTCCGCGAACCGGCGAGTACGTAGGCGTCCCCGGGGAACGTGTCGAGCCACGGCGGCGGCTGCGGGTCGAGCACGGTGGCGTCGATGACCGCACAGTCGGCGGCGGGAACTCCGCCAGACTGCAGCGCCTCCGGTGACCGCGTCACGATTCGTGCTGCCCCGCCGTCGAACGCCGTCGCCCGACCGTGCCGGTCGGAAACGTACAGCAGGACGCCCTGACGCGTCGACGGAAACATGCGTGGCTCGCCTCCCGAGGATGGAGTCCCTCCGCGGACATAATGATGTCGACAAAGACGCGAAAGAAAGACTGTCTCGAAATTTCGTGTGTTTTTGTCGACAGTGGACGGACCGACAGGGAGCGCCGCCACCGACCGGTGACCCGTCGCGTCGGTGTCGACACCGCCGTCGTCGGTTCCAGCCACGATACCGGCGTCGGCCTCCCGCTCGCGGCGAATCTCAAGATTTACGTCGGCGGCTCACCCATCTCAGGTCGTGTCACTCGCGGGTCCGGTGTCGGTCCTCGTCGACGTCCCGATAGTACTCCTGTTCACGGAGAGCGGGTGGTTCTCCTCGCTCGTCCGGACGGCGACGGGATGGCCCGGACTCGGCATCATCTTCGGCTACTCGTTCCTCATCGCCTTCGCGCTCCCCGGCGTGAGCGAAATCGTACTCCTCGCACCGCTGAACCTCGGTCTGCCCGGGTGGGCCCACACCACGCTCATCGTCCTCACCTCGGGCGTCGGCAAGGCGGCCGGGAGCGTCTTCGCCTTCCACATCGGCCAGGAGGCGAAGGAGTCCGGTCCCGTCATTCGCGCCCTCCGGCGCTCGCCCGTCGACGTCGTCGCCTGGTCCGAGAAGAAGACGGTCCAGCTCGCCCAGCAGTACGGCTACGGCGGCCTCGCCCTCGCGCTCTGCGTCCCGGGCTTCCCCGACACGCTCTCCATCTACGCGTTCTCGGTGCTGGAGGAGGACTACGCGAAGTTCGCGCTGGCGACGTTCGTCGGGAGCGTCGGCCGACTCGTCGTGACGCTCGTCGGCGTCGAGGCGTTCTTCTTCCTGTTCTGAGCACGCGGCCGACGGTGGCTCGTCCGAGGGGCGGGAGGTGTCGATCGTTGCTGTCCCCGATGTGAGCGACGGGGCCGCCGACGAGGAAACCAGCGGCCTTTAGACGCCCACGCGACTGACTGTTCACACATGAGCCACGAGGACTTCCCCACGGACCGTCCCGCGGTGGTGACGTGTGGACTGCCGTACGCCAACGGCGACCTCCACATCGGCCACCTGCGGACCTACGTCGGGGGCGACGTCTACGCGCGGGCGCTCAGGAAACTCGGCCAGCAGACCGCCTTCGTCTCCGGGTCGGACATGCACGGCACGCCCGTGGCCGTCAACGCCGAGAAGGAGGGAAAGACGCCCGAGGAGTTCGCGCTCTCGTACCACCGCACGTACGAGGAGACGTTCCCGAAGTTCAACGTCGCGTTCGACAACTACGGCCACACCCACGACGAGACGAACACCGAGGTGACGACCGACATCGTCCGCCGACTCGTCGGCGGCGGGCACGTCTACGAGAAGGAGATCAAGGTCGCGTTCGACCCCGTCGAGGAACAGCCGCTCCCCGACCGGTACGTCGAGGGGACCTGTCCGTACTGCGGCGAACACGCCCGCGGCGACGAGTGCGACGAGGGCTGTGGGCGGCACCTCGAACCTGGCGAGATAGAGAACCCCACCTCGACGCTCACCGGCAACCCCGCCGAGTACCGCGACCGGACGCACAAGTTCTTCCGCGTCTCCGACTTCCAGGAGTACCTCCAGTCCTTCATCGACCGACTGGAGGGGACGGCGAACGCCCGCAACCAGCCGCGGGAGTGGATCGAGGGCGAACTGCAGGACTGGTGTATCACTCGCGACCTCGACTGGGGCATCGACTACCCCGAGGAGGGCACGGACCTCGTGCTGTACGTCTGGGTCGACGCGCCCATCGAGTACATCTCCTCGACGAAGCAGTACACCGAACGGGTCGGCACCGAAACGTTCGACTGGGAGGAGGCGTGGAAGGTCGACGGCGACATCGTCCACGTCATCGGCCGCGACATCATCCAGCACCACACGGTGTTCTGGCCCGCGATGCTCCGCGGCGCCGACTACGACGAACCCCGCGCGGTGATGGCGAGCGGGTTCATCACGCTCAACGGCAAGGGGTTCTCGACGTCGCGCGACCGCGCGGTGTGGGCAGACGAGTATCTCGACGAGGGCTTCCACCCCGACCTGCTCCGCTACTACCTCGCGACGAACGGTGGTTTCCAGCAGGACGTCGACTTCTCGTGGGAGAAGTTCCGCGAGCGCGTCAACAGCGAACTCGTCGGGACCGTGGGCAACTTCCTCTACCGCTCGCTGCTGTTCGCGTACCGGGAGTTCGGCGGGACACCCGACGCCGACCTCTCGAGCGAGGTCCGCGAGGAGATCGACGAGGCCATCGACGCCTTCCGCGCGGGCGTCAACGACTACTCCATCCGACAGGCGGGCAACGCGGCCGTCCGCCTCGCGCAGTTCGGCAACGAGTACATCCAGCGGAACGAACCGTGGAAACTGGACGACGACGACCCACAGAAGGCACAGGTCATCCGCGACTGCGTCCAGGTCGCGAAGGCCGTCGGCGTGCTCTTCGAACCGGTCGCGCCCGAGAAGGCCGAGCGGCTCTGGGACAGTCTGGGAGAGGGCGGGTCGGTCCACGACGTCGAAGTCGGCGCCGCGCTCGAACCCCCCGAACCGGAGTTCGCCGAACCCACGGAACTGTTCGAGAAGATCCCCGACGAGCGGGTCGACGAACTGAACGAGAAACTGCAGGCGCGGGTCGAAGAGAGCGAAGCTGGTGACGATGGCGACGACGGGGACGCAGACGCAACTGAACTCGAACCCCTCGCCGACGAGCGCATCAGCTTCGACGACTTCCAGGACCTCGACATCCGCGTCGGGCGAATCCTCAGCGCCGAGGGCATCGAGGGGGCGGACAAGCTCGCCCGACTGACAGTCGACATCGGCGTCGAGGAGCGCCAGGTCGTCGCGGGCATCAAACAGCTCCACGACCTCGACGCGCTCGTGGGAGAGAAAGTCGTCGTCCTGGCGAACCTCGAGAAGGCCGAACTGTTCGGCGTCGAGTCGAACGGGATGCTGCTGGCGGCCGGCGAGGAGGCCGACCTCCTGACGACGCTCGGCGACGCGGTGCCGGGCGAGAAGGTGCGGTGACCGGTCGACGCGCGTCCCGTCCTCGCCCTCGCTACCGCGGCGGTCGGAGCCGGTAGTAACGGCGGTTGAGGTCGTACATGTACCCCTCGCGCATCGTCTTCAGCACCGCGTAGGTGACGATGCCGGCGACGACGGGCAGGAGGAACGTCAGGTCGAACAGCAGGTCGACGTTCATCGGCACGAGGTTCTTCACCGACAGCAGGGAGATGGTGAAAGCGAAGACGATGCCGAAGATGCCGACGGCGGCCCAGAACGGCTGCTCGACGGGTCGCCGCGCCGTCCCCTTGTTGAGGAAGGGGACGATGGCGACGAAGCCGACGACGACGAGGTTCGCCAGCACGCCGTAGGTGCGGTCGGCCATGATCTTCTGCCCGCCGAGGATGGCGAGCTCGGGGTTCAGCGGGTCGAGCTTGAGCAGGCCGAACGACCAGTACAGATACCAGTCGGGCAGGATGACTGCGGGGGTCGACGACGGATTGGCCGGCGGCCCGATGTGCGGCGGCATCGTCGCCGACAGGAACAGAATCATCCCGACGAAGAACGACGCGATGGAGGCGTTCCGGACAGTCTCGTGGGGCCAGGTCGGGAAGCCGAGCACGTCCCGTTCGACGTACGTCGACTCCTGGCGGAGGACCTGGTCCTCGTACCGGGCCCGCTCGAAGTACTCGTACGTGAGCCGTGCGAGCCCGGTCGTCCGCGCCTTGCGCTCGCTCCACGAGGGCGTCTCGTCGTCCGGTGGGGCCGGGCCCCCAGGCACCGCCGGTGGGAGCGTCCCGCCGTCGGTCTGGATGCCCGGAGCGGCCGTCTCCGGGGGCGAACCCTCCGAGTCCATACCGGTCTGGAGGCACCGAGCGAGCATAAGCCGAGCGCGAACCGCGCTATATCGATTCGAGACCGCTCACGTGGGTGGTTTACTCGGTCGGGAGTCCCATCGCCGGTCTTTTTATCACGCTCGGGCGTAGCGCATCGCATGAGAAACGCGAAGATCGTCTGTACGCTGGGTCCGGCGTCGGACGACGAGGAAACCATCGGCGCGCTCGCCGACGCCGGGATGTCCGTCGCCCGACTCAACGCGAGTCACGGGTCGGTCGAACACCGCTCGGAGATGATCGACCGGATTCGGTCGGTCGACGAACGGACGGACTCACCGCTCGCGGCGATGCTCGACCTGAAGGGACCGGAGGTCCGGACCGCACCGCTGGACGAACCGATCCACCTCGAAACGGGGAGCGAGGTCCGCTTCGTCCGCGGGGAGGAGGCGACGCCCGAGGAGGTGGGGCTGTCGTACTCCATCGCCGAGGTCGAGGAGGGCGACACCGTCCTCCTCGACGACGGCCGCATCGAGGCGACCGTCCTCCGGGTCGACGGGGAAGCCGTCGTCGCCCGCATCGACTCCGGCGGCAAGCTGAGCGGGCGCAAGGGCGTCAACGTCCCCGGCGTCAACCTCGACATCGACCTCATCACCGCGGGCGACGACCGCAACCTCGAACTCGCCGCCGAGAAGGAGGTCGACTTCGTCGCCGCCTCGTTCATCCGGACCGCGAACGACATCTACGCCATCTCCGACCGACTCGAAGAGTACGGCGGGGACATCCCCGTCATCGCGAAGATCGAGCGAGCGGGCGCCGTCGAGAACCTCGACGAGATCATCGACGCCGCCTACGGCGTGATGGTCGCCCGCGGCGACCTCGGCGTCGAGTGCCCGTTGGAGGACGTCCCGATGGTCCAGAAACGGGTCATCCGGAAGTGCCAGACCGCGGGCGTCCCCGTCATCACCGCGACCGAGATGCTCGACTCGATGGTCCACGCCCGTCGGCCGACGCGCGCGGAGGCCTCAGACGTCGCGAACGCGGTGCTTGACGGCACCGACGCGGTCATGCTCTCGGGCGAGACGGCCGTCGGCGACCACCCCGTCCGCGTGGTCGAGACGATGGCCCGCATCGTCCGCGAGGTGGAGTCGACCGAGGAGTACGCCGAGAGCCAGGAACAGCGCGTCCCCACCGCCAGCAGGGACTCCCGAACCGAGGCGCTGGCCCGGTCGGCACGGTATCTCGCCCGCGACGTCGGGGCGTCGGCCATCGTCGCCGCCTCGGAGTCGGGGTACACCGCACGGAAGACGGCCAAGTTCCGCCCCGGCGTCCCCGTCGTCGCGACGACGCCGAACGACCGCGTCCGCCGGCAACTCGTCCTCTCGTGGGGTATCGACGCCCGCCACTCCGAGTACCACGAGAGCGCCGCCGCGGTCATGGACGACGCCGTCTCCGCGGCGCTGGAAGCCGGCGTCGCCGAGAGCGGCGACACCATCGTCATCCTCTCGGGCATGATGTCCGAACTCGAAGAGACCAACACGACGAACATGCTGAAGGTGCACGTCGTCGCCGAGTCCATCGCCAACGGGCGGAAGATCGTCGGCGGGCGCGTGGCCGGCCCGCTCTACCGGACCACCGACGGTGACCTCACCGGGGTTCCGGAGGGTGCCGTGCTGTATCTGGGTGCGGACTTCGACGGAGAGTTCGACGGCGACGCGGCGAAACTCGCGGCCATCATCGACGCTCGCCCGGGCCTCACGGGCTACCCTGCGATGGTCGCGCGCGAACTCGACATCCCGATGGTCTCGGGCGCGCCCGTCCTCGACACGGTCGAAGACGGCACGACCGTCACCCTCCACGCCGAACGCGGTATCGTCTACGAGGGGGACATCCTCGCCGCCGACGAACGCGACCGCCACGCCGTCGGGGACGGGGAGCCGTAAGCCGCCCTCGCTCTCGCCGTCGCTGTCGCCGTCGTCGTCGTCGTCACCGTCTCCCTGCCGGCCACGGGTCGAAGGGCGGGTCGGCGCACGACGCGGTGGCTCGCGTCGCTCCGCAGTGCGGTAGGCCTTTGCCGCTTCGTACCGAAGCACGCGCAATGGCACAGTCCGGTCCCGACAGCGACACGGTCGAGACGACCGACGAGGAGCCGACCGGCGATCCCGCCGCCCCAGCCGACCGACCCCGCGCGAGCGAGTACGAGAACGACGACGAGGAGTGGACGTTCGGCCTCGACGAGGTGGGTCCCGACGGTGCCGTCGAGTCCGACCCCGAACCGCTCGAACCCGGCCGGCCGTCCCTCGAGAACACCGTCTTCGTCCTCCTCGGCGTCGTCGGGACGCTCCTGTTGCTGGCGACGGTGCTCTGAGTCGGCTGGCCACGGGGCCCGAGGACGTGAACAACCCTTAATCGGCGTCCGCCCCTAGCCTCTCGTATGCCGGTACCGCCGCTCCCCCTGCAACTCGAGTTTCTCGGTCCCGAGACGCTCCCGCTCCTCCTCGTCCTCGCGGGCCTCGGTCTCTCGGTCGCCGAGGCGCTCGCGCCCGGCGCGAACTTCGTCGTCCTCGGGGTCGCGCTCCTCGCGGCCGGCCTGGTGGGTCTCGTCCTCGGTCCGCTCGCGTCGCCGCTGGTCCTCGGAGTCCTCGTGTTACTGTTCGGCGCGCTCTCGCTTTACGGCTACCGCGAGTTCGACCTCTACGGCGGGAAAGGAACGGCCAAGACGAGCGACTCGAACGCGCTGACGGGCAAGTTCGGGCACGTCACCGAGCGCGTCACCCCCACCTCCGGCGAGATAAAGCTCGACGGCGGCGGGTTCAACCCCTACTACTCCGCGCGCTCGATGGACGGCGAGATCGCCGAGGGCACGGAGGTGATGGTCATCGACCCCGGCGGCGGGAACGTCGTCACCGTCGCGGCCGTCTCCGAGTACGACGACGAAATCGACCGCGAACTCGCCCGCGGGCGCGCACAGGGGTCGTCCGTCGCCGACGACGTCGACGCCGTCGCCGACCCTGACTACGACGTCGAGACCGAGACCGAGACCGACCCGGACTACGACGTCGAGACCGAGACCAACTAGGCGGCTACGACTCCGACTCCGGCGCGTACTGCTCGTGGATGCGGTCCATGCGGGCGGCCATCACGAAGTCGGTCTTGTGGAGGCCGTCGATTTTGTGGGTCCACATCTCGACGCGCACCTCGCCCCACGAGAGGTGGAGGTCGGGGTGGTGCCACTCTTCCTCGGCGAGTTCGCCGATTTCGTAGGTGAACTCGAGGGCGTCGCGGAAGTCGTCGAACGGGTAGCTCCCCTCGAGGTGGTGGTCGTCGACGACCTCCCAGACCTCGTCGTCGATTTCGGCGAGGTACTCGGCGTACTCCGCCTCGGTCAGCGGTTCGTCTTCGGAGGTACACGCCTCACACGGTTCGTCCGCGAGTCGACCTTCCATACGGGTCTAGATGGCCTCCCGATACCTATGTCCGCCGGTCGCCTCGCTCACTGAACGGAGAGGACCTCGACCTCGAACACCAGCGTCTTCCCGGCGAGTTCGTGGTTGAAGTCGACGACGACCGCCTCGTCGGTGATGGCCGTCACGTCGCCGTGGAGGCCGTTCTCGGCGTGGACGTGCAGGCCGATTTCGGGCTCCTGACCCACCATGCCCTCGAACGTCTCGGGGTCGTACTCGCGGACGCGTTCGTCGCGGAACTCGCCGTAGGCCTTCTCGGGGGGGACCTCGATGGTCGCGGACTCGCCGGCGGCGAGTCCCCGGACTCCCTCGTCGAGACCCTCGATGACGGAGTCGGTCCCGACGGTGAACGAGAGCGGGGTGTACTCGTCGGGGTCGCGCCCCTGCGCGTCGGCGAGACCGGCCGCCTCGGCGACGTCGTAGCGCGAGGTGTCGAACAGCTCACCTCCCGCGAACCGCCCGACGTACTCGACGGTGACGATGTCTCCCGGTTCGACGGTCGCTGTCATCGGGCGGTGGTGGGCGGAGCAGGGGGATAAATCGTTCCGTCGCCCTCTGGCCGTCAACGATTAACGCACGCGCGCCAAGCCACTACACTGCTCATGCGCGCGCCCCACTCACCACCGGGTGACCCCGTCGTCGGCAACGCGATGCGCTTCGCCCGGTCACCGTTCGACTTCCTCGACACGCTCTCGGCGGCGTACTCCGACGGTGTCGTCCACCTCTCGGGGATGGCCGGCCCCGGCATCTACGTGGTCCTCGACCCCGCGCTCGTCCAGCGGGTGCTGGTCGACGACCACGCCCGCTACCGGAAGCCACAACTCCGGCCCGAACTCGTCGACCCGCTCATCGGCGAGGGGCTGTTGACGAGCGAGGGCGACCTGTGGAGACGGCAGCGGACGACGCTCCAGCCGGCCTTCTTCACGTCCCGCCTCCGGCAGTTCGGCGACACCGTCGTCGACTTCACCCGCGCGTCGACCGACGGCTGGACGGACGGAGCCGAGGTGGATATCCACCGCGAACTCGGCGTCCTCACCGTCCGCATAATCTCCCGCTTGCTCCTCGGCGTCGACCTCTCGCGGGCCGACGCCGTCGACGTCGCGGAGGCGATGGAACGGGTCGGCGAGACGCTCGCGCTCTCGCCCGGCAACGTCGTCCGGCCGCCGTGGTTGCAGACCCCGCCGCCGCGAGCGTACCGCCAGGCCATCCGCGAACTCGAGGACGTGGCCGGGCGAATCATCGCGATGCACGAACCGGGGGGAGCGGACGTCCTCTCGCTCCTCCAGCGCGCGCTCGAGGCCGACCCCGACGGCGTCCCCGACGGCGAACGCCGCGACCAGGTGATGACGATGCTCCTAGCGGGCCACGAGACGACAGCGCTCACGCTCACCTACGCGCTGTTCTGTCTCTCGCAGACGCCGGACGCGCGGGCGGAACTGCATCGGGAGGTCGACGACGTCGTCGACGGCGCACCCGCGTGGGACGACCTCGCCGTCCTCGACTACACCGAGCGAGTCGTCCACGAGACGCTCCGTCTCCTGCCGCCGGTGTGGGCGCTCTTCCGCCAGCCACTCGCCGACGCGCAACTGGGTGAGTACCGCATCCCCGACGGAGCGCCGATGATGCTCCCGCAGTGGGCGCTCCACCGCGCCGAACGACACTGGGACGCCCCCCTGGCGTTCGACCCCGACCGCTGGCGGGGGACGAAGCCGGCCGAGTGCCCCGCGTACTTCCCGTTCGGTGCGGGCCCGCGTGCGTGCATCGGGCGCCAGCTAGCCATCGTCGAAGCGAAACTCATCCTCGCTACGCTGTTCGCCGAGTGGGACATCGCGGTGACGACCGACGACCTGCCGAGACGGGCGGCCATCACGATGCAGCCGACGGAGCCGGTCCCGGCCGTCGTCCGGCGGCGGTAGCCGTCACTCCCGCTCGACGCGGAGCGTGACGACGAGGTCGGCGCCGTCTCGCAGTGCGTCGACCAGTTCGCGGTCGAATCCGGCGGCGGCGTGGTCGGCGTCGACCATCACCGTGCGGTCGTCGACGTAGTCGCTCGTGCGTGCGACGGCGGACCGGTCGCTCTCGAACGTCAGGTCGGGGTGACCGCGACCCGTGACCGTTCCGACGTGGGTGCCGCCGTCGACACCGACTTCACAGGTGACGCGTGCGTCGTGACTGCGACACGCCTCGACGAACGCGGGGTCGAAGTCCGCCGGGGCCCGGTCGGCTTCGACTGCGAGGATGCAGTCACCCGCGGGGGTGAGCCAGTCGTCGGTCGTAACCTCGAACGTGCTCGCGTGCTCGGCGCGGACGTTCTCGTGACCCCTCGCGCGGATGACCTCTCTCATACCCGTGCCTGACGGACCAACGGACAAGTCGGCGTCGGTTCGCCCCGGCGAGACCGCCGTTCCTGTCGCTGTCTCGTCCATTCTTTCCGGGACGTCCTCAGCTCATTTTATATACCCGACGAAGATATGTGCGAACGACCCACACAGGCGTTTCGAGCGGTATGCCAGCGGTTTTCACACGTTCATCCACCGAAGTTTTTATATACGCATGGACTGTATTCGTAGGTACCTGAACGCCACCGGCGTTCCGGCGGCATCGCACGCAGAATGATCGGGAGTTCTCTTACACGGCCGGTCGAACTGAACCGCGTAGCCGCCACGCTCGGCAGGGTGATGGTACAGAGGTTCGATTACGCATGGTAACAAAACAAGAAGTCCTCGAAGAATTCGACGTCAGTGAGCTCGACACAGCCAACAACGTCGAGCTGTCCGACGAAAAGCTCGAAAACGGTTCCAAAGGTCAGCTGATCAAGCTCGCAGGCCAGCTGCGAGACCGACGAAACGAGCTGAACCAGATGGCCTCCGAACGCGCCTCGAAGCGCGACGACCTGAACGCGAAGACGCGTGAGAAGGTCGACGAGGCCCAGAAACACCGCGAGAAGCGCGACGAGCTCAACGAGCAGGTCCAGGAGCACAAGCAGCAGCGCAACGAGCTCAACGCGCAGGCCAACGAGCTGTTCGACCAGGTCGAGCAGATGAAGCAGGACCTCGAGCTCGACGACGGCACGGACATCGAGGAGCTCGAAGAGGAGATCGAGCAGCTCGAGTTCCGCCAGCAGACCGAGGTCCTCTCGACCGAGGACGAGCGCGAACTCATCGAGAAGATCGAGAACAAGCGCAAGGAGCTCAAGCAGCGCAAGGAGAAGGTCGAAGACTCCGGTGAACTCGAGGAACTCATCGAGGAGGCCGAAGAAGTCCGCTCGGAAGCGTCCCAGCACCACCAGAAGGTCACGGAACTCGCGGACGAGGCCCAGGAGCACCACAACCAGATGATCGAGGCTTACCGCGCGGCCGACGAGATCCGCGACAAGGCCGACGAGATGCACGAGCTCTTCGTCGAGGCACAGGAAGCCGCCGACCGTCACCACGAGGACTTCGTCCGCGTCCAGAAGCGCCTGCGCGAACTGGACAAGGAAGAGGAAGAAGAGCGCAAGGACGAGCGCGCCGAGCAGCGCGAGAAGGCGAAGGAAGAGGCCGAGGAGATCTACCAGCAGTTCAAGGAGGGCGAGACGCTGGACACCGAGGACCTCATGAAGCTGCAGAAGGCCGGCCTGCTCTAACCCCGGTTCGACTCTCACTCTCTCTCACGGTCTTTTTATTCGGCGCGTCCCCACGGAGTCGGTATGAGCGAACGCACACGGACAGCCGTCACGCTCGTGGCGGCTCTCGTCGTCGCGGCCGTCACCGCCGTGGTGGGCTGGGCGCTCCTGGTCCGGTTCCCGGCCAATCTCGCCGACCTCCTGGGGGTCCTGCTGGTCGTCGGCCTCGTGGTCCTCGCGCTCCGGTTCGTCGCGCGCGCCGTGAGTTCCCGATACCCCGGCTACGACGTCGCCGAGGTGGCCGTCACCGGTCCCATCTCCCGCGACGGCGGTCCCGGGCCGCTCCCGACGAGTCCGCGGGGCACCCCCGCCGACGACATCGTCGAGCAGATAGAGCGTGCGGACGAGGACGACGCGGCCGACGCGCTCCTCGTCAGGCTGAACACGCCCGGCGGCGAGGTGGTCCCGAGCGACGACGTCCGCCGCGCCGCGGCCGAGTTCGACGGCCCGACGCTCGCGTACGCCACCGACACCTGCGCCAGCGGCGGTTACTGGATCGCCAGCGGCTGTGACGAACTGTGGGCGCGCGACGCCTCCATCGTCGGCAGCATCGGTGTCATCGGCTCGCGGGTGAACGTCTCGGACCTCGCGGACCGACTGGGCGTCTCGTACGAACGGTTCGCGGCCGGCCAGTACAAGGACGCCGGCGTCGCGCTGAAGGAGATGGACGACGACGAGCGCGCCTACTTACAGGGCATCATCGACGACTTCTACGACCACTTCGTCGAGCGCGTCGCCGAGGGACGGGAGATGGACGAGGACGCCATCCGCGACACCGAGGCCCGCGTGTTCGTCGGGACGGACGCCCACGAACGCGGCCTCGTCGACGGCCTCGGGGCCCGAGACGACGTCGAAGCGCGCCTCGCCGACCTCCTGGACAGAGACGAGGTGACCGTCGAGGAGTTCACGCCCCAGCGGTCGCTCGCGACCCGCCTGCGCGGCGGTGCCGAGTCGGTCGCCTACGCGCTCGGTGCCGGTATCGCCGGTCGGGTCGTAGGGGAGAGAGACGAGCCGCTGAAGCTCCGGTTCTGACGGTAGTCTCGGGGCGACGCGTCCGGTCCGGGTCTCGAGAGCCCGTGACTGGAGCCGAATCGGCCATCTGCCACAACAATTATTACAGACTAGTCCTACCCAATCTCTGTCATGACGGTGAACGATGTCGCGGACTTGGTGGACCTGTCGATGCGGGACCCCGCGTTCGCACAGAAGTTCAACGCGAACCCGGACGCAGTCCTCGACGAAATCGAACACGATCTGGACGAATCGGAACAGCAGATACTCACCGACGGCGATCAGGAGGCGATCAAAGAAGAGATTCTGGAGAAGAAGTCGTTCTGGGCCATCTCGATCGCCGGCATCGTCATCTGACTAACCTCTCGCGGCCCGTCGTATCCGTCTGGCACGCAGGCCGATCGGTGTCACCAATGTCAACTGTCGATAATCCAGTCGACGTCTACGTCGTCGGGACGGGGATGGTCGGTTACGCACAGCTGACCCGTGAGGTCGAGAGCGCCTTCGCGGAGTCCGAAGCGGTCTATCTGCTCGACACGACCGGTCCGACGAACAAATACATCGAAGAGGAGTTCGGAGCAGATGTCTACAACCTCGGCGAACTCTACGAGGAGGGAACGGACCGTCGGGAGACGTACGACCGGATGGCGGACGTCGTCCTCTCTGCCGCCGAAGAGGCACAGGGCCCAGTCACGTTTGCCCTGTACGGCCATCCGATGATCTTCGTCAATCCCAGCCGTCAGGTCGTCGACCGTGGCACCGATCGCGGGCTGAAGGTCGACGTCCTGCCTGGAATCTCTTCGCTCGATGCGGTGTTCTGTGATGCCGGCTTCGACCCGGCGGAGAACGGTCTCCAGACGTTCGAGGCGACGGACCTCCTCGTGCGGGAGTGGGAACTGAACCCCGAGGTGCCGGCGATGATCTGGCAGGTGTCCGTGGTCGAGACGACCCGACACACCGAGCGGGAGAGTCGTCCCGGCCGGTTCACTCGCTTCCGGGAGTACCTCGAACGGTTCTACCCGGCGGACCACACGGCCCACCTGTTACAGACCGCGATATTCCCTGTCGCCGACTCGAAAGACATCCCGGTCGAAATCGGCCGGCTGGAAGAGCGGACGGAGGCACTCAACAACGGGTACTACATCCTCTACATCCCACCGGTCAGAGAGCGGTCGGTACAGAACGAGGAGCTGGCAGAGAAGGTGAAGTCTCGAGAACATCTGGAGGAGATTACCGCCGACGACGTAGAGTAGTGAGACGCTCAACGCGAACGGCGAGTACCGTATGTTCCGCTACGTGACGTTCGCGGCTGGTCTCCTGAGTGCCAGTGTCGTACTGACAGGACTGGTGTCGCACAAGTTGTTCGAGACGTTCCACTTCTGGCCACCCGAAGAAGGGAGCGCTTGGACTCGTCTCTACACGCTCTGTTCGCAGACGCTGTTCGTGGCAATACTGGTGACCGGCGTGTTGGACTGGAGCAACGGCCCTCTCCTGTGGAACCCTGTCGCACTCGGCGGCCTCTTCGCCTTCGTGGTCGGAATGCTGGTGACGGTCAGGTCGGCGTCCGCACTCGGTGCCGACCTGACCCGGGGAGAGGTCGGGGAACTCTACACCGACGGCCCGTATCGGTACAGTCGGAACCCACAGTACGTCGGCTACATGGTTGCGTTCGCTGGCTACTCGGTGTTCACGTTATCACCACTGGTCGCGGTCCTCGCCGCGGGCGGCGTCGGGTGGATGGTCCTCATGACACTGATCGAGGAATCGTGGCTACGCCGGCAGTACGGTGACGCGTACGTGGCGTACCGCGAGCGAACGCCCCGGCTGGTCGGCATCCGGTCACTGACACGGTTGCTCCGGGGCAAGTAGTCATCGGTCGCTGCCGACGACGGCCTCGGCCTCCACCTCCACGAGGAGGTCGGGGTCGACGAGTCGCGACACCTCCACCATCGACGTGGCCGGGCGGACGTCGCCGAACACCGCGGCGTGTGCGCGCCCCACGTCCTCCCACTCGTCGATGTCGACGACGTACATCCGGGTACGGACGACGTCTCCCACCGTCCCGCCCGCTTCCTCGACGGCCGAGACGACGTTCTCCATCGCGCGCCGCGCCTGGCCGTAGGGGTCGCCGACGGCGACGACCGCTCCCTCCTCGTCCGTCGCCGTCGTGCCCGAGACACAGATTCGGTCGCCGACGCGGACGGCCCGCGAGTAGCCGACGCGCGGTTCCCACTCGGTGCCGCTCGTGACGGTTCGGCGGTTCATGGGTGTCGACGAGGGGAGCGAACGACGTGACTGTTGTCCCGGTGGCGTCGCTCGCGACGAGCGCCGTGGACGTGTGTCGCGGTGGTCGAGTGTGGACGACGACGAGACGAGGCGTCCGGTTCGGTTGTCGCCCGCTCGTCGGTAGCGGGCGTTCTCCCGACCCACCCTCGTCGCCGTCTCGGCCCCCACTCGACGAATCCAGTGAGTGACCGGGACTGTTTTACCCGCCCCACACGTCCCCTCGCGTGTGACGACGCTCGTCCTGTGTGTCGACCGGACCGACGACGTCGGCCGGAAGACGGGGCTCACGACGCCGGTTGTCGGCTGGGAGGCCGTCCAGTCGCTCGTGACGGAGGTGGGCCTCGCCGACCCCGAGGATTCGAGCGTCAACTGCCTGCTCGAGACGCTGCGCGTCGCCCGCGAACTCCGCGACGACGACGACGAGGCGGTCGTGGCCGTCGTCGCCGGCGGCGGCGACTCCATCGTCGGCGCGGACCGTTCGGTCGCCGCACAACTCGACCGCCTCGTCGAGGAGTACAGCCCCGACTCCGCCGTGGTGGTCATCGACAGCGTCCAGGACGAACGGCTGGTCCCCGTCGTCGAGTCCCGTCTGCCCGTCGACGCCGTCGACCGGGTGGTCGTCCGGCAGGCGCACGACCTCGAATCGACGTACTACCTCCTGAAGCAGTTCCTCGCGGACGAGGAACTCCGGACGACGCTGCTGGTACCGACGGGCATCGGCCTGCTCTTGCTCCCCGTTCTCCTGACCCAGTTCTCCCCGACCATCGCGCTGGCGGGACTCGCCTCGCTCCTGGGGGCGGTGCTCCTGTACAAGGGACTCGCCGTCGACGAACTGCTCGCTGACCTCCCCGACCGGGCCCGGGCGGCGATGTACTCCGGACAGGTGTCGGTCGTGACGTACGTCGTGAGCGCGGGGCTCTCGCTCGTCGGCGTCTTCCTCGGCGCGCTGTCCGTCTCGAACGCCCCCGTCGGGGAGACGGTGCTCCTCCCGGCGATGCAGTTCACCTACGCCGCGGTGCCGTGGCTCGCGCTCGCGGCACTCACTGCCAGCGCCGGCCGTCTCCTCGACGAACTCATCAGCGCCGAGGGCGTCCGGACTCCGTACCTGAACCTCCCGTTCGGGGTAGTCGCGCTCGGCCTCGTCGTCCGGGGCTTCTCCGGCTACTTCCTCGAGCGCGAGGGCGTCCTCCCCAACCTGGTCCTGTTCGACCGACTGTTGCTCACCGCGACGCAACGGCTCGCGCTGTTCATCGTCGTCGGAATCGTCGTCTCGCTCGTCGGCGTCCGCGTCGCCGTCCGGGTGACCGACGACGGACTCGACGCCGTCGACGCGGGCGGGGGAGAAGACGCGGACGCCTGATACCGACTGCTACCCGTCGAGGAGAGGCCTCACCGCGCGCCCCGACTGCGGTACTCGCCGTGCTTCACGCCGAGCGCGAGACAGATTGCGCCGAAGACGATCATCGAGGGCGTCACCATCATCACCACGGTGGTCGGGGTCATCATGGGTGCGGCGACGAGCGCAGCGGTCCCGACGGCGACAATCGCGGCGAACACCAGCACGGTCTTTCCGAGGTCGAACTCCATACCGGAGTTCGGGACGTACGAGACTAAGCCGTTACGCCTCGCCGTCCCCACCGCGACTCAGTTCCAGGGGGCCCAGTCGGGGTCGACGCGGCGGTCCCGGGTCTCGAGTGCGTCGATGCGCGCGACGTCCGCGTCGTCGAGCGTCACTCCGAGCGACTCCCAGTTGTCGCGGATGTGTGCCGTGGCGGTTGCCTTCGGGATGGCCGTGACGCCCTTCGCGCGGAGCCACGCGAGGGAGACGCCCGCCGGACTGGTGTCGTAGTCGTTGGCCAGTTCCTGCAGGAGGGGGACGTCGAACACCGCGCCTCTCGCCAGGGGGGAGTAGGCGACGACTTCGACGTCGTGGGCCGCACACGCCGTTCTGAGTTCCTCCTGCGGCAGGAGCGGGTGGAGTTCGACCTGGTTGGCGAAGACGGGGGCGTCGAGGACGTCGACTGCCTCTTCGAGGTGCTGCGGACCGAAGTTCGAGACGCCGACGCGCTCGACGATCCCCTCGTCGGACAGTTCGTCGAACGCCGCGAGCGTCTCCTCGGGGTCGTACTGGCCCGTGGGCCAGTGGACGTACAGCAGGTCGAGCGAGTCGACGCCGAGACGGTCCAGCGACGCCCGGGTCGTCGAGAGCACGTCGTCGAACGCGAGGTTCGCGGTCCACACCTTCGTCGCGAGGAAGACGTCCTCGCGGGGAACGTCGGCGGCGGCGATACCCTCGCCGACTGCCGTCTCGTTGTCGTACGCCTGGGCGGTGTCGACGTGGCGGTAGCCCGTCTCCAGCGCCTCCCTGACGGCGGTTCGGCACTCCTCGGGGTCGGTGTTCTGCCAGGTGCCGAGGCCGAGCACGGGCATGCCGTTCGTGAGCGGGGCGGCGGCGCTCCCGGTCGTTCGTGTCATCGTCGAGAGGAGGGAGCGGGGACCGAAGCGGGTTGCGAAACCCCCCAGTCGTGCCGGCTCTCCACCTCGACCAGTCCCCCGCTGGCGTGGCACTCACCCGCCGGTGGGGCCCGCTCGTCACTCCACGGAAGATAAAGGAACACTGATTAATCGGAGGCAACTGCGTGGAGTATGAACGAGCGTTTCGACGTGGTAATCGCCGGTGCCGGACCGGCGGGCGCACAGTGTGCACGAGACCTTGCCACGAGAGACTACGACGTGCTCGTTCTGGAGACTGAGGCCGAAGCGGCGTTCCCGAAGCAGAGCAACAAGTCCACCGGGGGGACTTTCCCCTCGATGCTGACGTCGTTCAACGTGCCAGACGACGTCGTGATGCAGTTCACCGACAGCATCGTCCTAGAGTCGCCCAACCACTCGTACGCCCGAGAGCAGACGGGTGCCGTCCTGGAGTTCGCCGACTTCAAGCGGTTCCTGGTCCGGGACGGGAAGGACAACGGTGCGACGTACCGGTTCGACGCGCGCGTCTCCGGCCCGGTCGTCGAGAACGGCGAAATCGTCGGCGTCCGCTACAACGGCGACGAGGAGGTGTACGCCGACGTCGTCGTCGACGCCACCGGGCCGGCCGCCCCGCTCGCCCGCGCGCTGGACGTCGTCGACCTCCAGCGCGAGAAGCAGGCCATCGGGGTCGAGTACGAGTTCGAGGGGATCGACCTCGACCACCCCGGCTACGCCGACCTGCACGACGCGATGATGCTCCGCCTCGACCACGACCTCGCCCCCGGCGGCTACTCGTGGATCTTCCACACCGGTGGCGACACGGCGAAGGTCGGCCTCTGTTACATCCAGAACGACGCCCACCACGAGTACGGCAAGGACGGCATGACCATCGACGGCTATCTCGACTACTGGCTCGAGAGGGACCCGCGCTTCGCCGATGCGACGAAGCTCGAAGGTAAACAGCACCGCGGTTCGGCGCACATCCAGATGCCGACCGGACTCAGCACGGACAACTTCATGGCCATCGGCGACACGGTGCCGACCATCGACCCGCTCTGGGGAGAGGGCATCCACAAAGGGATGAAGTCCGCGCGCGCGGCGGCCATCACCGTCGATTACTGTCTCACCCCGGACGAGAAAGACACCTCCGCGGCGGAGATGGCGCTGTACGACCACCTCTGGCACACGGAGGTCGCCCCGAAGATGCGGACGCGTCTGTTGATGACCGAACTGCTGTATCTCGCGCCGAACGAGCGCTACGATACGCTGATACGCGACCTGAACCAGGCTCCTCCGGAGACGTTGAACGAGGTGAACCGAGGCAACGTCTGGGCGCTGTTGAAACTCCTCAAACTCGAGGACGCCTCGACGGTCAAGCAGTTGATTGCAGAGCGCTTCCGGAACTGACCGACGCGACTCCGTGTCTCGGCCTCGAGACGACGCGTCCAGGCCGCGCGGCGATAGAGCTATTGTGGTATGTGGTGTCATTCCTCGTGGGTGGCACACATGGTCGAACTCTCCGCGGACAACACCAACGCCGTCGCACACCGCATCGCGGGCGACTCGCTCGTCTACGACTGCCCGAACTGTGAGTTCGGGGAGGTTCTCGTCACGGCGCTCCTCGAATTCGACGACGCCCGATGTCTCGACTGTGGCGCCCGGTACCGTCTCCGGGTCGAACCGGTCGAGTAGTCGGGAAGCGGACGCTCGGCGCGTCGCCGACACGTCGCCGAGGCACCACGCACCGTCGCTGCGCCGCCGATACGCCGTCGGTCCGTCAGCCAGCGTGTCGCTTCCGCGTCGACCCGACTGACGACTCCGTTACTGGACGGAAACGATGATGCTCTCGGGAGACGTACGTACCTGAACCATGCGTGGCCTCCACCTCCCGTTCGCCGCTCTCCTCGTGGTCGTGGCTGGCTGTACGGGGACGCTCGTGGAGATGCGCTCGGGCCCGGCGACGGTCCCGGATGCGGCGCTCGTGCCCGCTGGGTACGTCCACGGCAACACCACCGAAGTCCCGCTCACCTACCCGGTCGGGGTGGGGCCGGTCTCCCGCGACGTCACCGTCTACGTCTGGGTCTCGGGGTACTCGCGGACCGTCACCGACGCGTCCGGAGCGAACGCCACGGCCGCACTGCTCGTCGTGAGTTCGCCGAACCGGAAGATAGAGAACCAGTCTGTCAACCCCTTCGCACAACTGTCGAACCGCGGGGTCGTCGCGGAACTGTTCGAGGTGGTCGCCACGGCCGACAACGCCACCGGCAGCCTCGTCGACGGCGTGAGCGCCGACGTCACCGAGGTGGGCCGACTCGAGGAACGGGGCGTCCAGAACCGGACCGTCCTCGGTCGGACCGTCGAGGTGGTCACCTACGCCGCGACGGTCCGAGTCGACACCGCGGCGGTGATGGACGTGGGGACCGCGACTCCCACGACGGGAACCGAGAGCGCGAGTGCGGCCGGAGCGACCCGGACGCTCCTCGTCCACCTGATGGCCGTCGAACACGGCGACGACGTCGTCTTCGCGATGGGCGTCCACGGCGACGACGTGGACGAGGCCGAGACCATCGCGGCGCTGATGGAGGCAATCGAACACGAAGCAGCCGCCGACGTCGACGCGGCCTGACCGACGGTCCGCTCCCGCCGTCGGTGAAGCGACGCGGCAGTCAGTGACCCGAACCGCCGTCCGAAACAGCCACGGAGTCGTCGGGGCCGCGACGCCCGCTCAGTAGAACTCGCGGACGAGGTCCATCGCGCCTTCGGGCGCGCCGTCCTCGATTTCGCTCATGTTGTCGCCGAGGCCGTGCTTCTCCTCGTACGGGACCGACTCCTCGTTCTGGTAGAGGATGCCCATGTACTCCTTCGAGGAGTCGAGAATCTTGTCCTTCGCCTGGTCCCGGTCGGTGGAGTCGTGGTCGGTGTCGGCGAGGTCAACCAGGTTGTCGCGGAAGTAGTCGTACGTGTCGACGTCGTTGAACGTCACACAGGGGGAGAAGACGTTGACGAAGCCGAAGCCGTCGTGTTCGATGGCCTGCTGGACGAGTTCGGCGTGGCGCTTCGCGTCCGTCGAGAACGACTGGGCGATGAACGTCCCACCGGCCGCCAGCGAGAGGGCGAGGGGGTTGACCGGTGGCTGCTGTGGCCCCTCCGGGGTGGTCGCCGTCTCGAAGTCCTCGCGGGAGGTGGGCGAGGCCTGCCCCTTCGTCAGCCCGTAGATGCGGTTGTCCATGACGATGTACGACATGTCGACGTTCCGGCGGACGGCGTGGACGAAGTGGCCCGCGCCGATGGAGTAGCCGTCGCCGTCGCCCCCGGCGACCATCACTTCGAGGTCGGGGTTGGCGAGTTTGACGCCCGTCCCGACCGGGAGCGCGCGCCCGTGGACGCCGTGGATGGCGTACGAGTGCATGTACGTCCCGATTTTGCCCGAGCAGCCGATACCCGCGACGATGAACGTCTCGTCGGGGTGGTTGCCGGTCTCGGCGAGTGCTTTCATCATCCCGTTCATCGTCCCGAAGTCACCGCACCCGGGACACCACGTCGGCTGTTTGTCCGACTTGAAGTCGGTGAATCTGACGTCTGAGCTCATGGTTACGCTTCGACCTCTTGGTCGGCCGCGAGGGCCGCTTTGATATCCTCGGCGAGTTCGTCCGCCTTGAATCGAACGCCGTTGTACTTGTTGACGCGGTCGACGCGCGTCAGCGTGTCGTGCTCGACGAGGTCGGCGAACTGGCCGTTGGCGTTACACTCGACCACGATGACGGTGTCCGCCGCCGCGACCTCTTCGGAGAGGTCGGGCCGCGGGAAGATGTACGGGACCGAGAGGAACCGGACGTCGATTCCCTCGTCCTCGAGGAAGGCGATGGCCTCCTCCATCGCCCCCTCGTTCGAGCCCCACGAGATGACGAGGTTCTTCGAGTCGGCGTCGCCGAACTCCCGGGGACTCCAGTCCTCGGTCTCGCGGGCGGTCTGTACCTTCCGGTTGCGCTTGTCGACCTGTTCGACGCGCATCCCGGTGTCCTCCGTCCGCCGGCCGAGTTCGTCGTGCTCCAGTCCTGTGGACATGTGTGCGCCGCCCGGGGTTCCGGGTGCCGCCCGCGGACTGACGCCGTCCTCGGTGAGCGCGTGCGCCCTGAACTGGCCCTTCTCGTTCTGCCACTCCTCGACGGTCTCCTCGTCGACGAGTTTCCCGCGGTCGATTTCGACGGCGTCCATGTCGAACGCCTCGGGCGGGAACGTCTGCTCCGTCACGGCGAGCGCCAGGTCCGACAGCAGATAGACGGGCGTGTTGTACTTCTCGGCGAGGTTGAACGCCTCGACCGTCTTCCAGAAGCACTCCGAGACCGAGGTGGGCGCGAGGACGAACCGGGGAATCTCGCCGTGGCCGCCGAACAGCGCCATGTTGAGGTCGCCCTGCTCCTGCTTCGTCGGCATCCCCGTCGAGGGACCCGACCGCATCACGTCACAGATGACGAGCGGCGTCTCGCTCGTCGCGATAAGTCCGAACGTCTCGGCCATGAGGTCGATTCCCGGCCCCGACGTCGCGGTCATCGAGCGGGCACCGGCCCGTGCCGCACCGAGCGCCATGTTGATGGCGGAGAGTTCGTCCTCCGCCTGGACGACGTGTCCCCCGAACTGCTCGATGCGCCCCGTGAGGTACTCCATGACGTCGGTCGCGGGCGTGATTGGGTAGCCCGCGTAGAACCGACAGCCGGCGGCGATGGCACCCATCCCGATGGCTTCGTCGCCGTTCAGGAGGACGTAGTCCTCGTCGGTGGTCTCGAGGTCGTAGTCGAAGTCGTGGCCGAACTCCTCTTCGACGTACGAGCGACCCTTGCGCGCGGCCTGTTTGTTGTTGTCGACGATGGCCTGCCCCTTGCCGCCGAAGCGTTTCTGGAGGGCGGAGTCGAGGTTCTCGATGGGGAAGTTCGCGACGGCACAGGCGGCGCCCAGCGCGACCACGTTGCGCATGATGGCTCCCCCGGCCTCCTCGGCGAGTCCCTTGAGGGGGACGTCCAGCCCGATCATCCCCTCCGGGATTTCGACGTCCTGCATCGTGGTACGCTCGCCGTCGTAGACGATGACGCTCCCGTCGTGCAGTTCGTCGAGGTTCTCGTCGATGGTGCGCGGTGTGAGCGCGATGAGAACGTCCAGTCGGTCAACGACACTCTGGACCGGTTCGACGCCTGTCCGCACCTTGTACGCCGTGTACCCGCCGCGGATACGTGACGCGAAATCCTTCGAGGTGAAGACGTGTCGTCCAGCCCGTGAGAGTGCCTGGGCGAAGATCTTCCCCGTGGAGTCGATGCCATCGCCAGCCTCGCCGCCGATGGCCCAGTTGAAGTCCGCAGGCATGCTACGAATTCGTACCCAGCGCCCCATGAAAAGGCTTCTGAAAGGGGTATGTAAGAACGTGAAAGACCGTGCGAACGGGCGCGACAGCCCTCATATGGCACGTCTAGACGTACCACGCACCGGGTGACTCCCCGGGGCGAACGAGGCGCTTTTCCCTCGCGCGGTGCCACGTGACGTATGGACGCCACTGTCACCGTCGTCTCGGTCCACGACGTCGGCTCGGACACCGTCGCCATCGAGTTCGAGACGCCCGCGGAGTTCAGGGCGATGCCCGGCCAGTTCGTGAAACTCGCCGGTGTCGTCGACGGCGAGGAGTACGCGCGCTTCTACACGCTCTCCTCCCCGGACGTCGAGGACACCTTCGAGGTCACCGTCGGGGTCAGCGAGGAGGGCGGCCCGTTCTCACACCGCCTCGCCGCGCTCGAACCGGGCGACACGCTGGAGATGCAGGGGCCGTTCGGCTCGGACCACTACGAGGGCGAGTCGCGGGTCGTCGTACTCGCTGGCGGCCCCGGCGTCGGTCCGGCCGTGGGCATCGGCGAGCGCGCACTCGCCGACGGCAACGACGTCGCCGTCGTCTACCTTGACGACGACCCTGCCCACGAGACGCGGCTGGAGGAACTCGCCGCGGTGGGGGCGACGGTCCTCATGGACGACGCCGACGCCGACCTGGTGGTCCACCTCCGCGACGCGCTCCGTGGCCACGACGACGAGCAGGTGTTCGTCTACGGGTTCGCCGACTTCGTCGACCGGGCGCGAGACGCGCTGGCGGAACTGGGACACGAGGGCGACCCGAAAGTCGAGAACTTCGGCTGACGCGGCCGACCCCCCTCCCCGGCGTTTTCTCTCTCCACCGCGCGTCCGGGGGACGACTGCGTCCCGCCTCACTCCCAGACGGTCACGACGGCGACGACGAGCGACCCACAGAACCAGCCGACGAACCCGACGAGTCCGGGGAGCGTGCTCCCTGCGTCGCGGCCGCTCACCGCGCCGACGACCAGGTCGAGGACGAGTCCGCGGAACGCGCTCGCCGGGGAGAGCGCGACGGTCACCGGGAGCACCTCCGGCGAGAGGCCGCCCGCCAGTCCCGCGACGACGCCCGCGTCGATGCCGACGAGGAACGCCACGGCGAGCGCGACGACGACGGCGAGCGCCTGCCTGACGCTCCGTGCGGCCGTGGAGACGGCCACCGCGACGGCGAGCGTGACGAGGCCGAAGACGACCGTGAGGACGGTGAAGCGGACGAACAGCCAGAGCGAGTCGGCCGCTTCGTTCGCCGCGATGATGTCCGTCCGACCGGGCGCGAGCGTCGCGCCGACGACGCCGGCGACGACGAGGGTGACGACGAGGACGCTCGCGACGAACACCGCCCGCCCGAGGTACGCGCCGAGGACGTACTCCGCGCGGGTGAGCGGGTAGGTCCGGATGGCCTCCAGTTCGCCGGAGGCGCGGTCGTCGAGTGCCGCCCGGTAGCCCGCCGCGAAGGCGAACAGCGGGACGAGCACCTCGACGGCGAACAGCAGGTCGAGCGCGAGGGGGACGAACCCACCCGCGCCGCTCCCGGCGACGACGACGCCGACCAGCGTGAGGAAGACGACGGCCCCGAGCGCGAGGACGGACCAGGTCCGGACGACGGTCCGGAGGTCCCGTGCGGCGACAGCCAGTGCGCGTGCGCGGCCGCTGCGCGCGAGGAAGCTCACTGCCTCTCACCCCCGTCGCGGCCCGTCTCGAGTCCGGTCCGGACCGTCGGTCCCTGTCCCTCGCTATCGCCCCCCTCGCCGGAGACGGCGTCGAGGAAGACGTCGACGAGGCCGTCCGCGTCGGCCGCCCGAACCAGTTCGTCCGGCGACCCGTCGGCGACGAACGTCCCGCGGTCGAGGACGAGCACCCGGTCCGCGGTCCGTTCGACGGAGACGAGGTCGTGCGAGGCCAGAAGCACCGCCCGTCCGCCGTCTGCGAGCGCACGGACCGTCTCGAAGATGTGCGCCGAGATGGCGGGGTCGAGACCGCTCGCGGGTTCGTCGAGGACGAGGACCGACGGGTCGCCGAGGAGGGCCTGCGCGAGGCCGAGCAGGCGCGTCATCCCGCCGGAGAGCGCCTCGACGTCGCGGCCGCGGACCCCGGCGAGACCGACCTGGTCGAGCACCGCGTCGACGTCGACCTCCGCGGCCGCCTCGGGACCGAGCAGGTCCGCGTAGAAGCGGAGCGTGTCCGCGACGGAGAAGCCCGGACGGAACGACGGCTGCTGGGGGAGGTAGCCGACCGGTCGGACGCCGCGGGCGGCGACGTCGACCCGGCCGCTCTCGGCGGCGAGGACGCCCGCGACGACCCGGAGGAGCGTCGACTTCCCCGAGCCGTTGGGACCGACGAGACTCACCAGCGTGCCGGGGTCGACCTCGAACGAGACGCCGTCGACGACGGTCACCTCTCCGAACCCGCGGTGGAGGTCGGCCACGCGCACCGCCGCGCCGGGGTCGGACGACCCGTCCGGCTCACGGCCGTCTGTCGGCGCCGCCTGCCCGTCCCGCGCGTCTTCCGGACGGACCCGCTCCGTCTCGGCGTCGGTGCCGGTCATCCGTCCACCTCCCCGGTCGCGTTCGCGACGGTGTCGGGGAAGACCGGTATCGCGCGCGGCGACTGGTCGACGACGCCCGCCGAGCGGAGGCCGGAGACGTCCGTCTCGACGGCGCGGAGCGCAACCGCCGAGGGGGCCTGCGAGACAGTCCACGCCGCCGGGTGGTCGCGGAGCGCTCCGTCGACCGGACCGGTCGGCCGGTAGGGGCGGTCGAGCGTCCCGTCGCCGTCGGCGTCGGGAATCGGGAGCGACCCCCAGTAGTTGCCCTCGCCGCCACGAGACCACGTCCGCAGGGGGCCGCGGCCCGTCTCGACCTGCCGGTCGTTGGCGACGAAGTCGTTCCGGACGACCCAGTTCGTCGGAAACAGGGACGTGGCGCGGACGCCGATGCCGTTGCCCGCGACCACGTTCTCCTCGTACACCGACCGGTGCCCCGACACCGAGAGGCCGTGGCCGTTGTCGACCAGCACGTTCCGCGCGTAGTAGCTGTCGCTACCGACGGGGATGAAGCCGTACTCGGAGTCGCGGACGTCGTTGCCCACGACGACGTTCTCGACCGGCCGGGTCATGATGATGACGCCCGCCCGCGTATCCCGGATGGTGTTGTTCGCGACCAGTCCACGGGAGGTGTACATGAAGTGGACGCCGTACCGCTCCCCGCGCATCTGGTTGTCGCGGACGACGAAGCCGTCGGCGCGGTGGGTGTAGACCCCGTCGCGGCCGCCGACGAACGTCGACCCCTCGACGAGCGCCCGCGACTGCATCAGGACGACGCCCATGAACCCCTCGCGTGGTTCGTCGGTCCCCTCCACCCGCGAGTTGAGCACCGCCGCCCGGTCGGAGAAGCGGACGATGACACCGCTGGCCGGCGTGTCGACCGTGACGTCGTGGACGACCGACCCGTTCGCGCGGTGCAGGACGACGCCGGCGTCGCCCTGGCCGTACGCGAACTCGACCACGCGCGACCAGTCCGCCTCGGTGAGGTTCTCACCGTGGGGCCGCCGCTGGGTCCCGTTCGGTCCGACGCCGTCGATGCGGAGCGACGACACCGCGACGCGGGGGTGCCGAAGCGCCAGCACGGAGTCGGTGCCGTCGCCCCGGAGCACCGTCGCGTTCCCCGCACCTGCGAGCGTCACCGGCTTCTCGACGGAGAGGTTCGTCACGGGGTAGGTGCCCGGCGGGAGCCGAACCGTCGTGTTCGGCGGTGCCGCCTCGATGGCGGCCGCAAGCGTCGGTGCGTCCCGGCCGACGACGACCGAGGTGGGGCGGTCCAGCAGGGCGCGGGCGTCGGCGGCGACGCCGTCGGCCCACGCGTGGTCGGCGGCGATGCGGGCCTCGAACCGCTCCCGACGGCGGTCGAGGGGGTTCTCCGCCGTCCGCCGCAGCGTCTCCCAGTCGACGACCCGGCCGCCGTACCGCTGGCTGAACGCGACGGCGTCTGCCCGGCCGGCGAAGGGAACCGCGAGTTCACGGCTCGGCGCGCGTGCCCCGCTGTCGACGACGAACGCGGCCTCTTCCGCGCGGGTCCACCCGACCGCCCGTCCACGCGCCGTCCGGAGGTACCCCTCCTCGGAGAGGACGGGCGTGACCGTCGAGAAGTCCGAGACGAACACGGCGAGGGGGTCGCCGAAGCCCGCTCTCGCCTCGGGTGACGCGACTTCGCCGGCGGCCGTCTCGACGCCGTAGTAGCCGACGACGAAGCGGTACTGCGAGAAGTACACCTCCGCGCGCGGGATGTGGAAGTCCTCCGTCTCGGCGCGGTTGACGTCGACGTAGGTCATCCCCGTCTTGAGCGTCCGGTCGAACGAGACCGGGCGGAGCTGGTCGCCGGGCGCCGGACCGAGCGCGAAGGCGCCGCTGGAGACGACGAGGACGGCGAGGAGCAGGGCCGCCGCGACTCGCACCGCTCGCGGAGTGACGAACGTCATGGTGTCGTGGGCTCTCGCCGGTCGGTCACTGTCCCAGGCTCGCGATGGTCGCGGGCGTCACGTCGCCGTGACGCATCAGCTGTCCGCCGTGCTCGTCGCGGAACGACTCGGCGTCACCGCGGTCGCTGAACCCGACGAGGTCTCGCCCCATCGCGCCCTTCACCGCGCTCCCGACGACGTACGTGACCGCCTCGGCCGAGACGAACGCCTCGGCCTCGGGGTGCGTCGAGATGAGGGTGTCGCCCGCCTCGGTGAACGTCCGGTAGTCGACCGACGAGTAGTCGGTGACGTAGAACGCGGCCGCCTCCCAGCCCTCGTCGCGACGCTCGAAGTCGAACTGGTACGCCTCCCAGGTGCTGTCGAACCGGGCGGGGTTTTCGTGCCCCGCGGGTTCGCGGCCCGGGTAGAATATCTCGGTGGACGGGCCGGGGTGGTTCGGGATGACCATGCCACAGACGTCGCAGCTGTGTTCCTGCGTGAGGGTGATGGGTGCGGGTGCGTCGCCACCGCCACCGCCACCGTCACGGTCACTGGAGAGGGCGCTGCACCCGGCGAGAGCGGTGATACCGAGCGTCGCCGCTCCACCGAGGACCGTCCGTCTGGGGACCGAAGACTCCGCGTGGTCACACATCTCGTGTACGATTGGTCTTGCGCCGGCTAATCAATTCTCCTCGTTCCCAACCTCCGGGAACGAGCCAGACACCCCGGGCGTCCCGTCGCGGCGACGGCGGGGCGTCGACGCCAGCGACCGGCCGGCCGGACCCGAATCCTTAATCATCGTCCCTCGGTAAATCCGTGCATGTACGACGAGGAGGACCTCGACGAGATTCGTGAGGCGCGCGAGACGTGGGAAGCAGAGACGCGCGACCCCGTCCTCGACCGCTTCGGCGAACGGAAAGAGCGCTTCGCGACGGTCTCGAACCACCCTGTCGACGACCTGTACACCCCCGCCGACGTGGCCGACATCGACTACCAGGAGGACCTCGGGTTCCCCGGTGAGTTCCCCTACACGCGCGGGCCGTACGCGACGATGTACCGCGGCCGGACGTGGACGATGCGACAGTTCGCCGGGTTCGGCACCGCACAGGAGACGAACGAGCGCTTCCACTACCTCATCGAACACGGTCAGACCGGCCTGTCGACGGCGTTCGACATGCCCTCGCTGATGGGGAAAGACTCCGACGACCCCCTCTCGGACGGAGAGGTGGGCAAGGAGGGCGTCGCCGTCGACACGCTCCGCGACATGGAAGTCCTCTTCGACGGCATCGACATCGCCGACGTGACCACGTCGTTCACCATCAACCCCTCCGCCCCGGTAATCTACGCGATGTACGTGGCACTCGCGGACCAGCGCGGCGTCCCCCGCGAGGAGGTCGACGGCACCCTCCAGAACGACATGCTGAAGGAGTTCATCGCACAGAAGGAGTGGGTCATCCCGCCCGGCCCCTCGCTGAAACTCGTGACGGACACGGTGGAGTTCGCCGCGCAGGAGACGCCGAAGTTCAGCCCCATCTCCATCTCGGGCTACCACATCCGCGAGGCCGGGTCCACCGCGGTGCAGGAACTCGCGTTCACGCTCGCCGACGGCTTCGCCTACGTCGAAGACGCCATCGACCGGGGTCTGGACGTCGACGAGTTCGCACCGCAGCTGTCGTTCTTCTTCAACTCGCACAACTCCATCTTCGAGGAGGTGGCGAAGTTCCGCGCGGGGCGGCGCATCTACGCCCGGGTGATGGACGAGTGGTACGACGCGGAGCGACCGGAGTCGAAGCGGATGAAGTTCCACACCCAGACGGCCGGGCAGTCGCTCACGGCACAGCAACCGCTCAACAACATCGTCCGCGTGACCATCCAGGCGCTCGCTGGCGTCCTCGGCGGGACCCAGAGCCTCCACACGAACTCCTACGACGAGGCGCTCGCACTGCCGGGCGAGGAGGCCGTTCGCGTCGCGCTGCGTACTCAGCAGATTATCGCCGAGGAGAGCGGCGCGGCGGACGTCATCGACCCCCTCGGCGGGTCGTTCTTCGTCGAGTCGCTCACCGAGGAGGTGGAGGCCGAGGCGATGGCCTACATCGAGGAGATTCGCGAGATGGGAGACGGGTCGGTGCGCGACGGCGTGCTCGAAGGCATCTCGGAGGGCTACTTCCACCGCGAGATTCAGGACGCGTCGTACGAGTACCAGGAACGGGTCGAAGAGGGCGAGGAAGTCGTCGTCGGCGTCAACAAGTACACCATGGACGAGGACACCCGACCCGACCTGCTCCACGTCTCCGAGGAGGTCCAAGAGCGCCAGCTCGGCCGGCTCGAATCGGTGAAAGCCGAGCGCAACGAGGCGGCGGTCGAGGAGGCACTCGACGCCGTCCGCGAGGCCGTCGAGGCCGAGGAGAACGTGATGCCCGCGCTCGTCGACGCGGTGAAGGCGTACGCGACGATGGGTGAGATCATGGAAGTGTTCGAGGCGCAGTACGGCCAGTACCGCGAGACGGTCGGTCTGGTCTAACCGGGCGACCCCGTCGGCGTCGGCGCCTCCGACGTGCTTGCGACTATCTCGCATATCTCAGTGGACTGGAAACCAATAGTTTATCATGGATGATTCGGAACCTCCCTAGTGAGCTATGTCAGAAGGTGACGCGGAACTCGAGGCACGGCTGGCTGAGCAGGAGGAGTTCGAACCGCCGGAAGCGTTCGTGGAGCAGGCGAACGTCTCCGACCCTGACATCTACGACGAGTTCGAAGAGGAGTGGCCCGACTGCTGGGAGGCGGCGGCCGACCTCCTCGACTGGTACGAGGGCTACGACCAGGTCCTGGACGACTCGAACCCCCCGTTCTACGAGTGGTTCACCAACGGGAAGCTGAACGTCTCGCACAACTGCCTGGACCGTCACCTTGACCAGCGCGGCGACGAGGCGGCCATCGAGTGGGTCGGCGAACCGGTCGACGAGGACAACGTCACGTACACCTACGAGGAACTGCACCGCGAGGTCAACGAGTTCGCGGCCGCACTGCAGGAGATGGGTGTCGGCGAGGGGGACGTCGTCACGATGTACATGCCGATGATCCCCGAGTTACCTATCGCCATGCTGGCGTGTGCACGTATCGGCGCACCGCACTCGGTGGTGTTCGCCGGGTTCTCCGCCGACGCGCTCGCGACCCGGATGAACTCCGCCGACTCGGAGTACCTCGTCACGTGTGACGGCTACTACCGCCGCGGCGACCCGCTCGACCACCTGGCGAAGGCGAACGAGGGTCTCGAGGGCGTCGAGCACGACGTCGCGGGGTGCGTCGTCGCCGAGCGCCTGATGGACGGCGACGACTTCGGCCACGACTTCGCCGACAACCAGCACAGCTACGACGACCTCGTCGCCGACCAGGAGGGCGCGGAGGTCGCTCCCGTCGAACGCGACGCCGAGGACATGCTCTTCCTCATGTACACCTCGGGGACGACGGGCAAGCCGAAGGGCGTGAAGCACACCACCGCCGGTTACCTCGCGTGGGCGACGTGGACCTCGCAGGCGGTGCTGGACATCAAACCCGAGGACACGTACTTCTGCTCGGCCGACATTGGCTGGATCACCGGCCACTCGTACATCGTCTACGGTCCCCTCTCGCTCGGGACGACGACGATGATGTACGAGGGGACGCCGGACTACCCCGAACGCGACCGCCTCTGGCAGATCATCGAGGACTACGAGGCGACGCAGCTGTACACCGCACCCACCGCCATCCGGGCGTTCATGAAGTGGGGTAGCGAGTTCCCCGAACGGCACGACCTCTCCTCGCTCCGACTGCTCGGGACGGTCGGCGAACCCATCAACCCGCGCGCGTGGAAGTGGTACTATCAGCACATCGGTGACGAGTCGTGCCCCGTCGTCGACACCTGGTGGCAGACCGAGACGGGCGGGATGATGATCACGGGCCTGCCGGGCATCAAGAAGATGAAACCCGGGAGCGCCGGCCCGCCGCTCCCCGGCCTCGACGTGCGTATCGTCGACACGAAGGGCGAGCAGGTCGAGGCCGGTCGCGCCGGCTACCTCACGGTGCAGAAGCCGTGGCCCGGCATGCTCCGCACCCTCTACAAGAACGACGAGCGGTTCATCCAGGAGTACTGGTCCGAGTACTCCGACACCGACTCCTCGGACCCCGACGACTGGGTCTACTTCCCGGAGGACGGCGCGAAGATCGACGACGAGGGCTACATCACGGTGCTGGGCCGGGTCGACGACGTCCTCAACGTCTCCGGCCACCGCCTGGGGACGATGGAGATCGAGTCGGCCATCGTCGGCGTCGAGGGCGTCGCCGAGGCGGCCGTCGTCGGCGGCGACCACGACATCAAGGGCGAGGCCGTCTACGCGTACGTCATCCTCGAGGACGGCTTCGAGGGCGGCGACGAGATGCGCGACGCCATCGTCGAGGGTGTCGAGGACGCCATCGGGCCCATCGCCCGGCCAGAACAGGTAGTCTTCACGCCCGAACTCCCGAAGACGCGGTCGGGGAAGATCATGCGGCGGCTCCTCGAACAGATCGCCAACGAGGAGGAGCTAGGGGACACGACGACGCTGCGCAACCCCGACATCGTCGCGGACATCCAGGAACAGGTCCAGGGCGACTGAGCGACCTGGTCGGCACACGCTCGCGCTCGTTTTTGTTGGCTCGTCGTCCCAGTGATGGCTCCCCGACGACGAACCCGCTCCTCCCCGGCCGACTTCTCCGCGAGCCCCCTCACTCGGCGTCGAGCCAGCCGCGGAGACACGTCTCGTCACAGAGGTAGCGCTTCCCGGCCGGGAGATACTCCGACTCCTCCGAGAGTGTCACGAGGAGGTGTCGTTCGTGGAGGTCCAGGACGGCGTCGCAGTGCGGACAGGTCGCCGTCTCCTCGGCGTCCATGGTCCAGCGATGGTGCTGTGCGACACGGCCGACGACCAGGCCGGGTTCGGCCTGTGGTGTCAGTCCAGTGTAATCCGAGAGTGCCATACGCTCTCTTCGACGCCGCCTGATATGACACTTTCCTGGGTAGTTTGTGGTTGACCCGGTGTCTCACGTGAGGGTTTCCACTGGTAGTGAGCGCCGCAGAGGTCCGACGAGCGCTCCACAGAGATATATACTTCCAGTCGTCGCCCGTCCGCGGGACCATTGATATCCGATAACCGAACTGTATAGATTTTGTGAAATACCGATGGAGATTTACGTATGACTCCAGTAACCTTATTTTCCCCTGTGTAGAAGTGTCACCATCGATGGTGTCTTCTCCCGACGTTCGGCCATCCGATTCGGAGCTTCTCTTGCGGTACGAGGTGTCTCCGGCCGAGTCGCTCAGCGACGCCGTCTTGCGTGCCGCTGCGGAACTCCTCGACGACTTCACGGCAGTCCGTCCCCTCTCCTCTATCGTGGACGTCGAAGCGGTGGACGCACTCTTCGAGCACCGTCGCCGGAGCGCCGCGGGGGACGACGCGCGCGTCATCGCTTTCGTCGCGTGGGACCACTGGTTCGTCGTCACCGCGGAGGCCGTCGAGGTGTACGAGGCGGACACGCCGCTCGACGACTGAGCAGCCAGTCCCGTGGGGGCGACGAGGTGCCCGCAATCTATTTCATGAACGTCCGTAAACGTCCCTCGTATGGAGAAACCACTCCTCGTGACCGACTTTCTGGACCGGGCACGGAGACATTACGACGACCAGGAGGCGGTGCTGGCGACGACCGGTGAACGCTACACCTACGCCGAACTCGGCGACCGGGTCGACGGGTTCGCGGCCGCGCTCCAGGCGCGCGACATCGAGAAGGGCGACCGGGTGGCCGTCCTGGACCCGAACACGCACTACCACCTCGAGGCGGCCTACGCCTCCTTCGAGTGTGGCGCTATCCACACGCCGCTGAACTACCGGCTGGTCGCGAGCGACTTCGAGTACATCCTCAACGACGCCGGCGTGAAGGCCATCTACGCCGACTACGACTACGCGGACAAGATCGAGCAAATCCGCGACGACGTGCCGACGGAGGTGTTCATCACGAACGACACCGAGAAGGTCGACGGCGACTGGCTCTCGTTCGACGACCTCGTCGCCGAGGACGGCGCGCACGAGCGCCCCGAGATGCACGAAGACGAGATCATCACCATCAACTACACCTCGGGGACGACCGGCGACCCGAAGGGGGTCTGCCGGACCCACCGTACGGAGACCATCCACGCGTACCTCGTGGGCATCCACCAGGAGATCACCGACGCTGACGTCTACTACTGGACGCTCCCGATGTTCCACGTGAACGGCTGGGGCCACATCTACGCCGTCACCGGGATGGGCGCCAGACACGTCTGCACCCGCGGGGTCGACGCGGGCCACATCTTCGACTCGATTCGGGACGAGGGCGTCTCGTACCTCTGTGCCGCGCCGACGGTGCTGAAACGGCTGATGGACTACTACGAGGAACACGACCCCCAGCCCACGGGCGCGAACCCGGTCCGCGTCGCGACGGCGGGCGCGGCCCCGCCGGAGGCGACCATCCGCGCCGTCGAAGACGAGTTCGGCTGGTATCTGAAGCACGTCTACGGCGCCACCGAGACGGGGCCGCTCATCACCACCTCCGACACGAGACGGCTGTTCGACCCCGACTCCGACTCCCGGTTCGCGGTCAAGAAGAAGCAGGGGATCGGCTACCTCGGGACCGAAGTGCGCGTCGTCGACGAGGACGGCAACGACGTGCCGAGAGACGGGACGACCATCGGCGAAATCGTCGTCCGCGGCAACCAGGTGATGGACGGCTACTGGGAGAAACCCGAAGCGACCGAGGAGGCCTTCAGCGACCGCGTCGAGGGCTACTACCACATGGGTGACCTCGCCGCGATGGACGAACACGGGATGCTCATCATCCAGGACCGCAAGAAGGACATCATCATCTCCGGCGGGGAGAACATCTCGTCGCTCGAACTCGAGGACACGCTGTTCGACCACCCCGCCGTGGGGGACGTCGCGGTCATCCCCGCCCCCTCCGACGAGTGGGGGGAGGTCCCGAAGGCGTTCGTCGTCCCGAAGGGTGGTGACCCGAACGACCCCGGGACCACCGAGACCGAACTCATCGAGTTCTGCCGCGAACGCATCGCGACGTACAAGGTGCCCAAGGAGGTCGAGTTCGTGAAGACGCTCCCGAAGACTGCCACGGGCAAGATTCAGAAGTACGAACTCCGCGAGCAGGAGTGGGAGGACGAAGAGCGGATGGTCGGCGAGGGCTGACGAGGCTCAGTCGTCCCGCCGGTCGACGAGGTCCATCGCGCGGTCGAGGAACCGCTTCGGGGCCGAACGCGGTGCTCCCGTCGCGTCGCGCTGTGCTCCGTTCTCGGCCTCGGTCCTCGCGTCCGCCGTCTCGCTGTCGGTAGGGACGCCCGGATTAGCTGGTTCCGTCCCCTCGCCTTCCCCGTCCCCGTCCGTCGTCTCCCCGCCGTCGCTGGGTGTCTCGCTGACGTCGTCGGCTGTGTCTCCGTCGTCGGCATCTTCCTCCACGTTCACGTTCTCGTCGGTGGAGTCGTCGACGTCCGTGTCGTCGTCCGCTGTGTCCTCCGTATCCGTCTCGTCGACGCCACTGGCCTCGTCGACCGTTCGCCCGGTAGCGGCGTCGACGGCGTCCGTCCCCCCGCGTTCGTCGCCGCTCGCCGCCGGTCGGTCGTCAGGTTCGACGGTCCCGACCGGGCCGTCCGCGTCCGAGGCTTCCACGCTGTCGACGACGTCGGCCGTCGTCTCGTCCGGACCGTCGGCGTCGCCGGGACCGGGCGACCGGTCCTCGTCGTCGTGGTCGGGGGACGCCGCACCGTCGTCGCTCGCGGGGGGCTCACGTCCTCCGACGTCGACTTCGGCCACCCCGCCCCCGTCAGCGTCGTCCGGTTCGTCCGGTCCGTGCTTCGGCGTCGCCACCGCGTCCGGGTCCGGACCGTTCGTCCGCGTCAGCGACAGTACCTCCCCTGCCGCACCGTTCGTCCGTCCGTCCCCTCGTCCGTTCGTCCGTTCGCCCGCCGCGCCGTTCGTCGTCCGGGAGTCGGCCTCCGTCTCCCGTTCCGGGCGCTTCCGCTCGTCGTCCGTGGTCGGTCTGTCGACGAACGCGAAGCCGCTCCCGTCGCTGTCTATGCTCTCGGCCGAGAGCACCCCCGAACTCGACGTGCCGAGCGCCTCGACCCGTTCGACGACCCGGTCGCCGAGCGTGCGGTACGCCGCCGCCGCGGCGCTCTCGCTCGCGGCGACGACCACGGGGAGTCCGACGTCCTGTGCGTTCGCGACGGCGCTGTCCTCGGGGACGTGCCCGAGCAGTTCGACCGAGAGGAAGTCCGCGATGTGGTCGACGTCCGGCGACCGACCGGTTCCGGATCTGACGAACACGACGCCGGCGACGGTGCCACCGACCTGCCGGGTGATGTCCCGCGTCTTCATCGTGTCCCGGACGGACGCAACGCGCGGGGAGGAGACCAGAATCGTCTCGTCGGCGACTGCGAGGGGGAGAACCGTCTCCGTCGTCACCCCGGCACCCGTGTCGAGAACCACGACGTCGTAGGCGAAGCGGAGCGTCGAGAGGGCCTCCGACAGGCGGCCGATGTCGGCGTCGCCGTACCCCCTGAGCGTGGCGCCGCTCGGGACGACGTCGAACGCACAGGGCGAGTCGTACGTGGCGTCCACCACCGTCGCGGTTCCCGCGAGCACCTCGTGGAGCGTCGGGTCCTCCCCCTCGAGGCCGACGTCGATGTCCAGGAAGTCACCGACGTTCGCCATCGCGAGGTCCACCTCGACGAGCACCACGTCGTACCCCGCTTCCGTCAGGACGGCGCTGAGGTTGATACTGGTCGTGGTCTTGCCCACACCTCCCTTCGACCCCGCCACGGCGAACACCACGCCGTCGCTCATATGCATGCGTTCGCCTGAACGTCCAGACGACGTGTATGTTTCCTCTTGGTTATCAGAATTGGTACCAGAGTCAGCCGCTGCGGCGGTCGACGAGGTCGATGGCGCGGTCGATGAACTGTTTCGTGGCCGACTGCTTCGACCGCCACGAGTCGTCCTCGGGTGACGACTCGGACCCCTCGGTGGCGTCCCGGTCGGGTCGACTCTCCCCCTCGGCCTCGCGGGACGCCGACTCCTCGGGGTCGAGAGAGTCCAGTCGTTCCGCGATTTCGTCGTCGGTCGCGCCCGCCGGCTCTCGACGCTCCCCGTTCCGCCCGGTGCGTCCCTTCGTCCGCTCCGTCGTCGTGCGGTCGTCACCGCCGCGTCGCCGGGTCGTTCCCGTCACCCGGTCGGCCGCGCTGCCGGCGCTCGTCCCGTTCGCACCCCCCACACTCGACGTGACCGCGGTCGTGGTGGTGGGCGCGCTCTGCCGCTGCGACGGCGCCTCGGGTCTGGACTGCTCGGGTTCCGTCCCGCCACGAGCGACCGCCGCCCCGTCCGCCGCTGGACGCTCGTCCGGGTCTGCCGACCGGTGCTCCACCTCGTCGTCCGCACGTCCTCCGACGAAGTTGAACCCGTCCGCGTCGTCCGCGTCGTCACCGGTCGAGAGCGGGACGTCGTCGCTCTCGTCCGTCGCCTCGTCCTCGCGGGCACGGGTCGCTTCGGCCTTGAGCGTCCCGACGCGCTCGTGGACGCGCGACCCGAGTGCCCGGTAGGCCGCCGCCGCGTCGCTCTCTGCGTCCGCGACGACGACCGGCCGTCCGATGTCCTGCGCGCTCGCGACGGCGCTGTCCTCGGGGACGTGCCCGAGCAGTTCGACCGAGAGGAAGTCCGCGATGCGGTCGACGCCGGGCGACCGGCCGCTCCCGGACCTGACGAAGACGACGCCGGCGGCCGTGCCACCGACGTGTTCGACCAGGTCACGCGTCTTCTTCGTGTCCCGGACGGACGCGACGCGCGGGGAGGAGACCAGAACCGTCTCGTCCGCCAGCGAGAGCGGGAGAATCGTCTCGGTCCCCAGTCCCCCACCGGTGTCGAGGACCACGACGTCGTACTCGCCCCGCAGTTCGCGCACGACGGCGGCCGTCTCGTCGAGGTTCGCGTTCGCGAACCCCTGGAGGCTCGTCCCGCTCGGAACGACGTCGAAGCCTCCCGGTGCCTCGTAGGTGGCGTCGGCGACGCTCGCTGTCCCCGCCAGCACCTCGTGGAGCGTCGGGTCCCGGCCGTGCTCGAGGCGCACGTCGAGGTCGAGGAAGTCACACACGTTCGCCATCGCGAGGTCGAGTTCGACGAGTACCACGTCGTGACCGACCGTCGCCAGGACGGCGCTGAGATTGATGCTAGTCGTCGTCTTGCCGACGCCGCCTTTCGCTCCGGCGATTGCCAGTACGGCTCCCCCCGCCATGCACTCGAGTCATCGTTCGGACATTTGTACGTTCCCCTCCAGGTATCGAGAATGATACTTCCGTCTGAGAGGAGAGTTCAGCGAGGGGAGACGTCGCGCCGCCGACTCAGAGGTACGCCGCGTCCCAGCGGGTCGCCTTACTTCGGTTCCCACACTCGCCGCACTCGAGTCGTTCCATGGTGTCCATCACGACGCCGGTGTTCCCGCAGGAACAGGCCCAGCCGTACCGCTCCTCGCGGTCGGTGTCGAGGTACATCGCGTGGAAGACGCCGTCCGACCCGCGGACGGTCTCGTCGTGCGTGACGTACACCGTCCGGCCGTTGACCGTCCGCTCCTTGAGGTCACCGTCGAACGCCTCGGGGTCGGGGAACTTCACGTACACCCGTTCGGCGAACTCCCTCCCGCCGATGTTGATACTGCGCTCGCCCGCGGCGGTGAAGCCGTGGTCGTCGTAGAAGCCGGTCCCCATCTCGTTGGCGACGAGGACCGACCCCTCGAGTCGCTCGACGCTCGCGCCGATGAGTTCGTCCTCGAGCGCCGCCAGCAACTCCGCGCCGATGCCTCTCCCGCGGTGGTCGGGAGCGACGTGGAGCCAGTCGATTTCTCCGACGACCTCGCGTCGGGAGACGACGTAGCTCTGGACGAACCCGACGACGCGGCCGTCCTCCTCGGCGACGACGAAGTGAGTGTCCTCGTCGGCGAGGTGGTCCGCGAGGTCGTCGGTGTCGTACCAGCGCTCGATGACGGAGTCGATGAGGTCGGCGTCGAGGGCGTGTCCGTACGATTCAGCGAGCGATTCGCGAGCTACGCGTCGAATCTCAGCAACGTCGTCGGGAGTCGCCTGACGGATGTCCATATCTACTACTCTGTTCGATACGCCTTAACAATGTTACCCCCACCGGCCCAGCCCTGTGGATTGATTACGCCCGAGCCAGAGGTGGGGGGCATGGCCGAGACGACGG
>NZ_JBEPXO010000004.1:0-75097 GCF_041641895.1 Salinigranum sp.
CCGCGCGGCCGCCCCGCGACCCGCCGCCGGCCCACTGGTCGAGGAGGGCCGGGTCGCGGCCGACGGCGGCGACGGCCCCGTGGAGGCCGAGCGTGAGGAGAGTGACGCCCACGCCGACCAGCGCGGGAAGCCGGTAGGCCCGGACGCCCTCGCCGGGGAGACGATCGGTGGCGAGCGTCCGGAGCCCCACGTCGTGGGCGAGTGTGGCGCCGACGAGGGCCGCGAGGCCGACGCCGACGACGCCGCCGGCGACGATGACGACGAGGGCCAGCCACCGCGGGACGTCCGCCAGCGGCTCTACGGCCGTGACGAACGGGATTGTCCCGAGCACGGCCAGTACGCCGACAGCGAACGGTGGGCCGACCCGCTGTGGGCTGACGAGCCGTGTCTCCTGTACCATACGCGTGTCCAGGTCGTCGCCGGTTAAAGAAGGCACGTACCCGCCGCTCGCATCCGCTCCGACGTGGGCGTGCGTCGTGACTCGACGTGGCGGTGTCGAACGGGTTCGAGAACGGTGCTGGAGCGCCGAAGCGAGAACGGCGCCGTTACTTGCCGCGGCGACGGCTCGCACCCTGGCTCGGGCGGACGTGTTCGGTGCCTTTGCCACGGTTGTTGAGGCCGCGGTTCGCCTTGCCGGCGTTGGTCAGTCCGCGGAACGCGCGCCCGGTGTGACTGTCGTCACAGATCCAGTTGAGTTCGGAGTCGTTCTGGATGGCGGGGTGGGCGGGGTCTACGAGGATGACCTCGTGCCACTTCTGGGAGCCGTCCTCCCCGACCCAGTAGGAGTTGAGCACGCGCATGTTGGGGTGCTTGCGCGCGGCGCGCTCCTCGGCGATGCGCTGGATGTTCTTCCGGCGACCGATGCGGTTGACGCCCTGACGCTTCGAGCGACGGCCGGCCTTGTGCCGCTGTTTGCGGGCATTCCCCTTGCGGACGGAGACGCGAACGACCGTGATGCCCTGCTTGGCCTTGTAGCCGAGTTCGCGCGCCTTGTCCAGTCGGGTCGGTCGGTTGATGCGGACGATTGCACCCTGGTCGCGCCACTCCTGCTTTCGCTGCCACTGCAGTTCGGCGAGCTTCCCCTCCTTCGGGGAGCGCCAGGCTTCCTTGATGTGTGAGTAGAAGCTTCGTGCCATATGTTTTCACCGCGGGCGCTTGCGATTCAACGTCGGCTCTCGCCTCCCGGAGACGTCCCGTCTCCCGTGTCACATCTCGTCCCGTGTCCGCGAACGCAGCTCACAGGTGCCCACTGGCGTGCCCGCAGACCAGCGAGTTACCCTGACTTTCCTCGTGGCGGTGTTAAGAACTTCGAATCGGTGTCGTGCTCGCGTCGAGCGCGCTCTCGGCGGGCCGAACGCGTCAGCGGAGGAGGGGAGGACCGGGAGGGCGGGCGACGTCGGTAGTCGCGACGGGTGGGCGAGTCAGGAGGCCTCGACGGCGTCGAGCCACGCCGCGACGCTCTCGCCGCCGTCGGTGAGGACGACGGCGTCGCCGTCCCGGTTGACGAGGTTCGTTCGTTCGAGTTCCGGGAGGACGAGGTGGTGCAGCGTGACCGACGGCGTGCTCCACTGGCCCGAGTCGCCCGCTTCGAGCGTCGACGCCAGCGACGCGAGCGTCACGCTCCCCTCGTGTCGACTGAGAACCGAGAGCACGTTCCGCCGTCGTGCGGTGGTGATCACACCGAACAGTTCGTCGGCGGTGAGGCCAGTCTCCGTCGTCGGGAGTTGCGCGTCTACTGTTGCGGAGTGCGAGGACATATCGGTCTGGTCACCTTGCACGTCTCTCTATTCTAGAGCCGTATGATACCTCGGCCTAATCTGTTAGGGGCGTCCGGGCTCACACGGGCCGTCGAACACGCGCCGTCGTGCGATACGGAGGTGTCTACGGTCCGTCGGCGGGCCTGCCGTGCGACGCACACGACCGACCGTCGCTCTCCCGTCTGCCGTCGTCGGCTCCCTCAGCGACCGCTGGAGACGCCGACGGTGCTCGTTCGGCGTCGTTCGTCCCCTGTCGTGGGACGCCGTCTCCCGGACGAACGCGGCCACCCGTGGTGTTTAATCCCTCCGGCGTGGTACTCGGACGGATGACGGGTGCGGGACCTCCCGATCGGGACGACGTGAAGCCGTACCAGCGGGTCGTCGCCGACCGGGGCATCTACGACGAACGCAACCGCCTCAACGACCTCACCGGCCGCGAGTGGAAGTTCGCCACAAAGTCGGTCATCACGAAGCCGTACCCGCCCGACTTCCAGCACGACGTCCGGTCCGAACACGGGGGACAGAAACCCCCCCGCCTCTGCATGGACCTCGTCGAGCGGTTCAGCAAGGCCGGCGACCTGGTGTTGGACCCCTTCGCGGGGGTCGGCGGGACGCTCCTGGGCGCGAGTCTCGCCGAGTACGAGGGCACCGGCCGCCGGGAGGCGGTCGGGTTCGAGCGGGTGGAGCGGTGGGTCGACCTCTACCACACGGTCCTCGACCGGGAGAACCGCGAGCGCGCGGAGCGCGGTGCGGGGCCGCTGGCGACACAGGAGATGCGCCACGGCGACTGCTCGCGACTCGTCCGTGACCTCCCCGAGGGGTGCGTCGACCTCCTCCTCACCGACGTCCCGTACTGGTCGATGGACGCCGTCGCACAGACGCGCAACCCCCGTCGGACGAGAGCGAGCAAACTCGGGCGGTTCGACCCGGAGAGCGGAGACGACCCCCGCTCGAAGGACGAGTGGCTCTCGGAGATGGCCGCGGCGTTCGACGCCTTCTCACGGGTGCTCCGCGCGGACGCGTACGTCCTCGTGTTCATCGGCGACATGTACCGCGAGTCGTCGTTCCACTTCCTCTCGGCGGACCTCGCCCGAGCGCTCGAGTCGACGGGGCTCACCCTGAAGGCGGACCTCGTCTGGTACGACCCCACGAAGTCGCTCCACGTCTACGGCTACCCCTTCGCGTTCGTCCCCTCGATGGTCCACCAGCACGTCCTCGTCCTCCGGGCGGAGTGAGCGTCCGTCTCAGTAGTCGAGGTCAGCGAGGTTCTCCGCCAGGACGCCCGCCGACTCCTGGAGGGCGTTCTGCTCCGGTTCGGGGAGGTCGTGTTCGACGACGTTCCGGATGCCGTCACGGTTGACGACGCACGGGACGCTCGCGTAGACGTCCTCGATGCCGTACTCCCCCTCGAGGAGGGTCGAGACCGTGAGAATCGAGTTCTCGTCGCGGAGGACCGCCTCGACGATCTCGGTGGTCGCCAGCGCGATGGCGTAGTTCGTCGCCCCCTTCCGTTCGATGATCTCGTACGCGGCCTCCCTGACCTCGCGTTCGATCTCTGCGCGTCCCCGGTCCGAGAGGCCGCCACAGTGCGACTCGGCGTACGTCTCGTACGGGACGCCTGCGACGTTCGTCGAACTCCACAGCATCACCTCGCTGTCGCCGTGCTCGCCCACAACGTACCCGTGGACGTTCTTCGGGTCGACGTCGCACTCGCGGCTCAGGACGTGTCTGAAGCGCGAGGTGTCGAGGACGGTTCCCGACCCGATGACCCGTTCAGCGGGGAGGTCCGACACGGCCCACGAGACGTACGAGAGGACGTCCACCGGGTTGGTGACCACGAGGAGAACGCTGTCGTCGGCGAGCCCCTCCGTTATCTGGGGAATCATCTCCTCGAAGATGCCTGCGTTCCGTTCGAGGAGGTCGAGCCGCGTCTCGCCGGGGCGCTGGTTCGTCCCCGCCGTCACGACCACCACGTCGGCGTCCCAGCAGTCCTCGTAGTCACCGGTCGTGATGTCGACGGGTGGTGTGAAGTACGCCCCGTGGCTGAGGTCCATCCGCTCGCCCTCCGCTTTCTCCTCGTCGATGTCGACGAGGACGAGTTCGCTCGCGACCCCACTGCTCATCAACGAGAACGCCGTCGCGGCACCGACGCTTCCGACGCCGACGACGGCGACTTTCCCACGGGTCTTCCGGGATTCCATGATTTTCACTCGCACCCGAGTAAGTATATACCTTGGGTCGAGTCTCGTGCCGTGACAGAGCCCCGGACTCGCGACCACCTCCCCTCGATTTCGTATCGCAGTATGAAGTTTATACACGAGAGAGACACGCCCGACAGCGTCGACGCGGAACGGACGAAAACGAGTGCTGTAGGGTCGAACGGACCAGTCCGGCGTTCAGTCGTCGCGCACGGACCCGAACGTGCCGCTCGCGATGCGGTCCGTCACTCGACCGACGTCGACGTCGGGCGTCGGCCGCGGGTACTTCCGCCGGAAGTAGCCGACCACGTTCCGGACATCGCGTTCGAGGAGTTCCCGGGCGTTGTCGTGGTCGGTCGAGACGGCCTGCGGCCAGTCGAACACCGTGATGCCGTCCTCGCTCACGGCGACGTTGTACTCGGACATGTCCGCGTGGACGTAGCCCGCCTCGTACGCCCTCGTGAGTTCGCGGAGCACGAGGTCGAGGACGCCCACCGCCTGGTCCGGGTCGAGTTTCGCCCGCCCGAGTTCGACGCCCGCGAACTTCTCCATCACGATGGCGTGTCGGTTGTGGTCGACCGGTCTCGGCACCGCCACGTCGGGGTAGAGGTCGGTGAGCGTCTCGTACTCGCGCTCGGCGGCCTTCCGCGCGGTGTAGAGCCACGAGACGTGGTGGTGGTCGGCCGTGTACTCGCGTTCCTTGTTCACCTCGCGGAAGTTCGTGTACCCTTCCCGGTGGAACTTCAGCGCGAGCGGCTTGTACGACTGCACCTCCAGGACGTCGCTCTCCTTTCCCACTCCGAGCGGCGCGCCCACCCCCTCGACGGTGTCGCGCTGGGCGAACGTCCGAAGCGCCAGCACGTCGTACCCCTCGAAGGTGAGCTGGTACCCCTCGTACTGGATGGTCTTCCGCTTGATCAGGTCGCGGCTCATACACCGGTCGAGCCGGTAGTCGACGTTCTCGGCCGTGAGGTTGGAGAGGGAGGGGAGCTTCCCGCGGTTCACCCACTCGGAGAAGCGCATCCCCTGCTCGACGCCCGAGAGCAGATAGAAGTCTTCGGGTTCGAGTTCGGTCATCAACCCGGCCACGTTCCGCACCATACCCGGGGATGGGCGAGCGCGCGGTAAAAGCCCCGCGTGTTGCAGGGAGGCGGCGTCTCGGACTCGACCGCAGCACGTCCGACGTGACGCCGTCTGTCGGAGATAAATCAGATACCGCTATACGAAACTGTGTCGGGACGAGAGATTCGCCGAGTCTCCCGTGCGCCGCGAGTCGATTCAGCCGCTGAAGGGGTCCTCGAACCCACCGCGGACGAAGTAGCGCACGTAGTTACCGTACGTCCGGTCACCGGGGTGGTCGGCGACCTGTTCGTACCGGACCGTGCCCTCGGAGTCGACCACGTACGTCGCGGCGATGCCCGTGAGGCCGTGGCTCGTCTCTTCCGTTCCGCTGTACTGCTCGGCGACCTCCCCGTCGGGGTCGGCGAGGAGTTGAACGTCGAGGTCGTAGCGGTCACGCATCTCGGTGGCGTCCCCGAGTGAGTCCGTCACGACCGGCAGGATGTCGACGCCGTCGTTGAACCACAGGTCGTACGAGACTTCGCTGAACGTCTGAAGCTGTTCGGCACAGAAGCTACACCAGTGACCGCGGTTGACGAGCACGACCGTCGGGCCGTCCGCGAGCGTCTCGGAGAGCGTCACCTCTCCGCCGCCGGTGCTCTCGAGCGTGAAGTCGGGCGCGGTGGAGTCTTCGAGGCTCACGGCGGTTCGTTCGGAGGGGACGGTACTCACGCTGTCGCGGACTGACTCGTGTTCGACACGAGCGGCACGCACGTGTCGTGCAGAGACGTGAGCGCGGACGCGAACGGGAGCTATCGGGACTCGGGTCGCGCTCGGGGTGCCGTCTGGTAGAGGTAGAAATCGACGATCACGTATCTGAGCCACAGTCGCTTGAACTCCCTGTTGGAGACCCAGAACGCGAGCGCCAGGGCGCCCGCGGCTGCGGCCTCGTACCGAAGCGCCGGATGTGTGAGGGCGCCGAGCGCGGAGAACGGGAGCAGTGCCACCCCGAGATACACCACGGCGAGTGTTCCGAACCCGGTCCAGAGCCCTCTCGTCATCGCGGACAGTGCCCGCATCCGGACGGTCTGTGAGTACGGTGTCGCTTCGAGGTACGTGAGGAGACTCCGCCAGAGGTCCTCGTACTCGTCTTCCGTACTCCAGCGGTCCGGAAAGCCGAACCGCTCGGTGCACCGGTTCCAGAACCCCTCCTCGAGCCGGATCCGGTCGTCGGCAGCGTGGAGGCGCTCCAACTCCCGTTTCATGCTCACCGGGCCGAGCCGAGGGACCCCCGGCACACGCTCGACCCACTCGACGACGAACGTGACGGCCGGCGCCACCGTCTGCAGGAGTCTTCCGATTACGAACGAGAGCACCAGTCCGAGGGTGATCCCCGCCAGGTCGCCCTCCGGCGACGCCTGTCCGCTCTGTACCACAGGCAACAGGAGCCCCGAGAGCACCACTGTCTCCGGAATCACGTCCGCGAAGACTCCATCAGATTCAGGTGTGACTGCACGCCGCTGCTCGGCATACGGATATATGGTGATTAGTTATGGTATATTTGCCGGCGTCCACGTGCCGGACAGGCCCGCAAGCGTCACCGACGACGCGCCGGTGTGTTCGGCGAGAGCGTCTCGGTCGTCTACTGCGCCGGGGTCATCTCCTCGTACGGCTGGACGATGACGAACCCGCCCTCCTGCGAGAAGTCCAGCTGGAACGTCTCGCCCGAGGACTTCCCGATGAAGCTCTTGAGGTTGAGGTCGCGCTTCGTCCCCGGGGAGACGTTGCCGCTCCACGCGACGGTCGCCTGCGGGTCCGTTCGGACCGGCGTCGGCACGACGATGGGCTCGCCGTGGGTCGTGATGGCCACCTGCCCCGGTCCCTCGAGGTAGACGTTGAACAGGCCGCCGGTCGAGGTGCCGGCGATGCTGTCCATCATCTTGATGTCCCAGTCGACGCTGCTCTCGAACGCGAGGATGTCGTTCCCGTTGACGCTAATCTCCTCGCCCGCGTCGAGTTCGATGACCTGCACCTCTTTACCCTGGTCGGCGAGGTAGAGGTGGCCAGTCCCGGACGCCTGCATCATGACGCTCCCCTCACCGGTCACCTTCTTCTTCAGCATCCCCGAGATGCCGCCTTCGGTCTTCCGCTCGAACGAGACGTCGCCCGTGTACGCGACCATCGCGCCGGCCTTGGCCATGACGGTCCCATCGAGGGCGACGTCGAGCAGTTTCGAGTTCTCCAGTTGGAAGCCGTCTCCACCTTCTTTCGGTGCGTTCTGGCTGATGAATTGATCGAGATCCATGATTCGTACTCCTCGCCACTCGTGTGGCTCAGGTGAAGGTACACTCCCGACGATATAACCTTGTATCCGTGACCGTTTCCCACGGGTGAGTGTCACACGGCTGGTTGGGTCGCCCGCTGACGCGGGCTCTGGCTGCCCGGCGAGGCACAACCGCTTTGCCTCCGTCGGTTCAGTCCCCTCTATGGACGAGACAGCCCCGCCCACTGACCACGGTCACGAGTGGCGGCTCATCCGCGAGGAGTCCCGACCGGGACCGATGCAGATGGCGCTCGACGAAGTCGCCGCGGAGACGGCTGCGACCGGTGGTCCCCGGACGGTTCGGCTCTACCGCTGGGAGCCGTCGTGCCTCTCGCTCGGCTACCACCAGGAGCCCGACACCGTCGACTGGGAGTGGTGTGCGACTGCGGGCGTCGACGTCACCCGCCGACCGACCGGCGGCGGCGGTATCTACCACGACTCGTTCGGCGACATCTCCTACTCCATCACGGCCCCGCGCGAGGAACTGCCCGGGAACCTCATGGACTGTTACCACTACCTGCTCGCCCCGGTTCTGACGGCGTTCGAGTCGCTCGGTGCCCCGGTCGAGTTCGTCGACCGGGAGGTGCCGGCGCTGTACGACCCGGCGTGTTACCTCCGGGCGCTGAACCCCGCCCACGACCTCGTCGTCTCGGGGACGAGCCGAAAGGTGAGCGGGAACGCCCAGTACCGCCAGCGCGACGCCGTCGTCCAGCACGGGTCGGTGACCTTCTCGACCCGCCCCGACCGCCACCTCGCGACGTTCGCCGGCCCGGAGGTGACGCCCGACGCGTTCGCCGAGCGGGTCACCGGCCTCGACGAACACACCGACGCCTCGCGCGAGGAGAGCGTCGCGGCGTTCGAGGAGGCGCTCGCCGAGTGGTCCGGTGCGGAGGCGGGGGCCTGGACCGACGACGAACTCTCGCGTGCGCGCGAGCGCGTAGAGGAGAAGTACGCGGCCGACGAGTGGGTCCGTCGCCAGCCCCGTGCCCGCTCGTGACGGCCGCGGTCAGAGCCCGAACGTCTCGGCCGTCGGCCCCACCTCCGCGGTGACGGCGTCGTGAATGTCGGCCACTGGCGGCAGATCTCGGGTCGGGTCGACCCAGTGGTCGGCGAGCCAGCGGTACCGGACGACTCCCTCGGTATCGACGAGGAAACACGACCGCCGCGAGCGTCTCGTCAGTCCGACGGTCCGGTAGGTGACGCCGAACGCGTCGGAGAGGTCGAGGTCGGTGTCGGCGAAGAGGGGAAAGCCGATGTCGAACCGGCTGATGAACTCGCGGTGGAGGCGCGTCCCGGACCGACTGGCGCCGACGACCCGGACGTGGTCCCCGCCGGCGAACCAGTCGAAGTCACGGAAGGTACACCACTGTCTGACGCAGTCGGGTGAGAAGTCCATCGTGTAGAAACAGAGGAGGACGGGTCGGTCGGCCACGAGCGTCGAGAGCGAAACCGTGGAGACGGAGCCGTCGGTGTCGACGAACTCCGCGCGCACTTCGGGGACGCGAGCGCCGACGTCCAGCGGTCCGTCGGCCGCCGTCGGCGTCGGCGTCGGCCTCTCTGGGGTGACTCGGTGTTCCTCGGTCATACCCCGTATGTATCGAACGTCGTGATAGTCGTACCTCCCTGAATATCGCTCGTGAGACTTCGCCGTCACCCCCCGTAGCGCTCCGAAGCGCCTTTCTCCCCCAACCGCTTGCCCCTGCATATGCGAGTAGGCGCACACGTCTCTATCTCCAAGAGCCCGCGTCCGAACGACGACGAGAAGCCGCCGTACGGTGACCTCCGGAACGCCGTCCACCGTCAGGTCACCTTCGGTGGGAACTGCGGCCAGATATTCACGCACTCCCCGCAGGTCTGGCAGGACCCGAAGATCAGTCCCGACGAGGCCGAGAAGTTCCGCGAGGCGTCGGCCGCACAGCTGGACGGCCCCTGGGTCATCCACTCGTCGTATCTGGTGAACCTCTGTACTCCCAAGGACGGCCTCCGGCAGAAGTCGCTCGACTCGATGCAGAAGGAGGTCGACGCCGCCTCGCAGCTGGGCATCGAGTACGTCAACGTCCACCTCGGTGCCCACACCGGCGCGGGGGTCGAACGGGGCCTCGACAACGCCGTGAGCGTCCTCGACGACCTCTCGGTGCCCGACGACGTCACGGTCCTCCTCGAGAGCGACGCCGGGTCGGGGACGAAACTCGGTGACGACTTCGAACACCTCGCGTACGTCCTCCGCGAGTCCGAACAGGACCTCGACGTCTGCGTCGACACGGCCCACGCCTTCGCCGCGGGCTACGACCTCTCGACCGCCGACGCCGTCGACGCGACCGTCGCGGAGTTCGACGACGTGGTGGGCCTCGACCACTTGGCGTGCATCCACCTCAACGACTCCAAACACGCCTGCGGGACGAACAAGGACGAACACGCCCACATCGGCGAGGGCGAAATCGGCGTCGAGGGGATGCGCCGCATCGTCACCCACCCCGACCTCGCGGACGTCCCGCTCGTCCTCGAGACCCCCACCGAGGACGGACGAGGGTTCGCGTGGAACATCGACCGCGTGCGTGAACTCGCGAACGGGGCCTGACCGGCGGACCGGCCGAGAACCCACGCGGTTTTTCCTCCCCGCCGAGTAGGTGACCCGTGCGCAGGTTCACCGCCGACTACCTCCGACGGACGCGCGAGGGGATGTGGGACGGGTCGCGTGCGGCGCTCTCGGATCTGGAACTTACAGACAGCGAGCGACTCCTCGACGTCGGCGCCGGGACGGGCGAACTCTCCCGCGTCCTCGCCGCGGAGTCCGGCGGCGACGTCGTCTGTCTCGACGCCGACCCTCGACTCCTCGACGTCGCGCGCGCGGAGACCGGCCTCCCGGTCGTCGCCGGAGACGCCACTCGACTCCCGTTCGCGACCGACGCGTTCGACCGCGTCGTCTGTCAGGCGCTCCTGGTGAACCTGCCCGACCCCGAGGCGGCGCTCCGCGAGTTCGCCCGCGTCTCCTCGGGACTGGTGGCGGCCGTCGAACCCGACAACGCCGCCGTCGGCGTCGACTCCACCGTCGAGCGCGAGGTGGAACTCGAGCGTCGGGTCCGGGAGGCGTATCTGGAGGGGGTCGCGACAGACGTCGCCCTCGGTGACCGCCTCCCCGACCTGTTCGCCGCGGCCGGCCTCAGAGACGTCCGAATCCGTCGGTACCACCACGACAAACGTGTCGAACCCCCCTACGATGCGGCCGACGTCCGCGACGCGAAGCGGAAGGCCACCGGCGAAGGCATCGACGCCCACGAGACCGAACTCCGCCGGGTTCTCTCGGACGCCGCGTACGACTCCCTCCGCCGTGAGTGGCGTGCGATGGGGCGGTCCGTCGCCGAACAGATGCGGACCGACTCGTACCGCCGCGCCGAGGTGGTGCCGTTCGACGTGGTCGTCGGCCGGGTGTCTGACTGAGCGGCGCGCGAGAGTTTCCGCAAAGCTATCAGAAGGAGCACATATTTAAGCCGTGATGTGACCAACTCCTGTCATGGGTGGGACACCGGCGGTAGAGACGTACGAGACAGCGGCGGACTGTACCGGGCCGAAGGCCGCGACGGTAACCGTTCGCGACCTGACGGTCGAAGTCGATGCCCCCGAGGCGTCGGGTGGGACGAACCGCGGACCGACGCCCGTCGAGTACCTCCTCGGGTCGCTGGCCGGCTGTTTCAACGTGACCGGCAGCCACGTCGCGGCCGAGATGGGCCTCGATCTGACCGTCCGGTCCGTCTCGGCCTCGGGCGACCTGGACACGACGACGTACCTGACCGGGGAGGGGTCCCGCGCGGGGTACGGTCGCATCCGCGTCTCGGTCGAAGTCGAAACCACCGCCACCGCGAAGGACCTCGAGGCGTGGCGACGCGAGACGGAGCGGCGCAACCCCGTCCTGGACACCATCGTCCGTCCGACGCCGGTCGGCGTCGACGTCGCCGTCCGCGTCGACGACTGACCCTCCCCTTCGGCCGCGAGCGACTCCGCGACTCAGACCACGTCGCCGCGGACAGTCGTCCCCGACTGGGTCGCGCGGTACTCGCGGAGCACGTCCGCCGCATCCGCGGCCTGGTCCTCGTCGAGTCCGAGCATCTCCAGCGCCGCCGAGAGGGTCGGGAACGCGAGGCTCCCCTCCTCGACCCTCGCGAGCGCCTCCTCGTCGCGGGTCCCGTCGACCCACAACTGGACGCCGCGGGGGTCGAGTATCTCCTCGTACGCCTCGCGGGCCACCGCACCCTTCAGCCGCTGGGTGACGTTCTGGTCGAAGCTCGCGTTACACACCTCGAGGTGAATCTCGTCGTCGAGTCCGTCGAGGAGGTGGGCGGCGAGACACTTCTCCGGTGCGGCGTAGCCGTTGTCGTTCGTCCGGAGGAACGCCGGGAACTTGTCGGCCCACGCCGCCCTGACCGAGGAGCCGACGCCCTTGACGCCGTACTCCGTCTCGAACCGCTCCGCCGCCGATCGGTCACCGCGCATGAGCATGTCCTTCGTGAGGTAGACGTCGAGTCGGTCGACGGGGTCGAGGCCGAGTGCGACGTCACCGTAGACCCACACCTCGCGGACGGGGACCGGCATCTCCTCGGTTTCGACCGTCTCCAGTATCCGCTTCACGTAGTCGAGGGCGACGTCTCGGTCCATCCAGACGCCGATGCGTGAGGGACGGCCAAAACGGTACGGGTTCGAGACGAAACCCGTTTCCCTCCGCCTCGTCAACTCACTGTCGATGGAGTGCGACAAGTGCGGCCGCGAGGCGGTCATGCACGCGGCCTACTCGGGGCTACACCTGTGTGAGACCCACTTCCGCGTCTCGGTCGAGAAGCGCGTCCGGCGGCGCATCCGCGAGGACGGCCTGCTCTCGCCCGAGGCGACCCCCGAAGCGCCCGAGACGTGGGTCGTCGGCCTCTCGGGCGGGAAGGACAGCGTCGTCCTCACCCACATCCTCGCGGAGACGTTCGGGCGGGACCCCCGCGTCGAACTCGTCGCGCTCTCGATTCACGAGGGCATCGAGGGCTACCGCGACGCCTCCCTCGACGCCAGCGAGGAACTCACCGCGGCGCTCGACATCGAACACGAAGTCGTCACCTACGAGGAGGAGTTCGGCCTCCGCATGGACCAGGTCGTCGAGGACGACCCGGAAGACATGGCCCCGTGTGCGTACTGCGGCGTCTTCCGTCGGGACGTGCTCGAGCGGTACGCCGAGGCGCTGGGCGCGGACAAACTCCTCACCGGGCACAACCTCGACGACGAGGCACAGACCGCGCTGATGAATCTCTTCTCCGGCGACGTCAAGCAGATGGCGAAGCACTTCGACGCCTCGCTGGGACCGTTCCCCGCGCGTGCCGAGAGCGACCGGTTCGTCCCCCGGGCGAAGCCGCTCCGGGACGTCCCCGAGAAGGAGGTCGCCCTGTACGCGCACCTTCAGGACCTCCCCGCGCACATCACCGAGTGTCCGCACGCGAGCGAGGCGTACCGGGGGGAGATTCAACAGCTCCTCCTGGAGATGGAGGAGTCCCACCCGGGGACGCGTCACTCCATCATCTCGGGGTACGAGGAACTCGCCGAACTCGCCGCGCTGCGGTACCGAGACGACGAGGGGTCGAGCGACTTCGGCGAGTGCGACCGCTGTGGCGCGCCGACCGCACGCGAGGTCTGCCGGAAGTGTTACCTCGTCGAGGCGGTCGACGAGGCCTGACGTCGTCTCCGAGACGCCGGTCCGTCGTTCTGCCGTCGCCGACTCACTCTCTCGGCGAGTCCGTCCCGGGCAACTCACCGCCGACAAAACTCCACCGGGCTCGTGCGGGCGGGTACACGTGCAGCCAGCCCACCCGCCCGAGTGGGGTTATGCCCCTGACAGCGGCATCCAGACCCACGATGTCGACAGACCGTCGACGGTTCCTGACGCTCGGTACACTCGCTGGCTGTTCCTCGCAGGCACCGACGAACGACGCGGAAGACGCGGCCGCGACGTCGACCGAGGTCCAGACGGGGACGCCGACTCCGACGCCGACGCCGACGAGCGACCAGCCGCCGGGCGCGGACGTACTCGGCGGCCCCGGCCGCCTCCAGGGGAGCGCCACCGTCGACGCCGCGACCCTCGCCGACGACCAGGGGGCCGGACAGTTCGTCTTCACGCCCGCAGTCGTGTGGGTCGAACCGGGAGCGACGGTCGAGTGGACCGTTTCGGGCGGCGCACACTCGATTACGGCGTACCACCCGAACGACGACCGGTCGATGCAGCTCCCCGAGTCGGCGGCGCCGTTCGACTCGGGCGTCCTCGAGGCGGGCGACACCTTCGAGCACACGTTCGAGGCGGCGGGGGTCCACAACTACTACTGCACGCCGCACGAGGGACTCGGGATGGTGGGACTCGTCGTCGTCGGCGAGCCCAGGGGGGACCGGGGACGACCGACCCTTCGAACGTCGAGACGAGCGCGGCCGCCCAGACTCTCGGGACGCTCCTCGCCCTCGTGGGGCTGGAGAGCAGTGACGGACAGTCGTCGTACGGCTGGCAGGCGGCGACCTGGGACTCGTACTGGTACTCGCTGTACAACATGTCGACGAACGTCGCCATGTCGGGCAACGGCGTACAGTTCCCGCACAACCACCGGCAGCAACAGGCGATCGACCAGCGCGTGCCGGCGATACTGTCGAACGCCGACGTCGACGAACCCCCCATCGCGAACCCGAACCTCAACATGGCCGCCTTCACCAGGGGCGACCCGCACTTCACGCAGCAGCCCGTGTTCGACGTCGTCGCTGGCGTGGACCCATCTGAAGGGGGTGACCTGGGCGAAGAACTTCGAGACGCACTTCGAGATTCTCCCCGAGAGCCTCGCCGCGAAGTTCCGCGCGCAGATGCTCACGACGCTCGCACAGCTCGGTATCGTGGCGGGGCTCGTCGGTGGCGGTCCAGAGGAGAACGGTGCGCTCACGAAGGGCGAGTCGCTCGAACTCGTCTCCGCGTTCAGGCCCGCCGACGGGAGCTACCCGGACCGCACTGCCCGCCCGACCCACCACGCGGCCATGCTGTGGTTCCTCTCGGACATGACGAGTCTGGCGCAGAACGGGTGGTTCGGGTACGTCAACCCCGAACCGCTGGTCCCAGCCGAGAAGATTCAACAGCTCACAGACGGAGTGGCGAAGACGACGATGAACCTCTTCGACCCGTCGGACGTCGTCGGCGCTGGCTCGGTCCGTGACCTGGGGCTGCTGCTCGGCGCGATGGGCTGGTACGGGACGCACGCTGGGTCCGACGAGATGGTCGCTGGCGCCGCCGACTACGCCAACGCGCTCGCGAGCGCCGTCGAATCCAACCCTGACGGCAACGGGCGGGTCGAGAACGGCGCGGCGAACCAGGCGGCGACGCAGGGTGTCGTCGGACAGGGGCTCCTGCGGGCCTCACAGGTCGACGGTGTCGACTACGCGTCGACGGCCGAATCGGTCCTGGGATACCTCGCCGAGGAACTGTTCGACGCCGACGCCGGGACGTTCGCCTCGGGTGAGGACGCGAGCACGTACCGCATCACCGCCCGCGACGCGGGCGACATCACCGGCGGCGTCAACGCGGCCGACGAACTGCTCGGGATGGACCTGAAAGACCAGTACGCGCGCTTCTTCGACCAGACGTTCAACCGGGGACGGCTCTAGCGCGCCGAGCGACCGCCCTCCCGTGACGAGACGGCAGCGTTCACCCTGCCGCTCCCCCCAGCCGCGGGCGGGGAGTTCGAGCAGGCCGCAGTGTACAACCAGGCGGTGGCGTACGACACCGACTCGCGTGAGTGGTCGGTCGTCGACGACTCGTTCGTGACGGCCGACGCGCTCTACCTCGCCAATCAGGACATCTGGATCAGTCAGTGGGGTGGCTCGTTCTTCGGCGGGCGTGGCGTCCCTGGCCGGAACGACACGCAGCCGGATGACTCGTCCGCCTCGGCTGACCCGATCCTGCCGGCGCGTGGTGTACCATGCGGAAAGAATCGCCAAAAACGGGACCGAAAGCCGTAAACGGCATCGAGACGGCTCCTCGAACCGGAATTCTGCGCTTCGACTGGTCGGAGACCCGTGGGCACAGAAATATATAGACTAAATATCAGAGAAGCACGTCATACGCTATCTGCTCTATAGTTTATTGCTTCGAGAATGAAAATATGTATTTTAGTGGATAAACGAGAACGACGGACGGCCGAATCGGGTGCGAGCCGCCCTCAGCGGATGACGTCGAGCCCGTTGTTCTTCTCGAGCTCGTCGCGGCCGCCGTCGGACTGCCAGCCGGCCTGTGCGTTCTGGCGGGCGTCGAACTGCTGGCCGTTCGAGCTGCTGGTCGACTGTGCCTCGATGCTCTGCCGCGAGCGGTCGGCCTGTTTCTGCGTCGTCGGGCCGAGCACCTGTGCGGACTGGACACCGGTCATGATGGCCATGACCCGGACCTTGCCCTTGTACTCGTCCTGGATGCGCGCGCCCCAGATGACGTTCGCGCTGGCCTCGAGTCGCTCGGTGATGTTGTTCGCGATGCCCTCAGCCTCTTTGAGGGTGAGGTCGGGGCCACCCGTGATGTGGACGAGTCCACCGCTCGCGCCGCGGTAGTCCACGTCCAGGAGCGGGTGGTTCATCGCGTCGTTCACCACTTCCTGCGTCTTGTTCTTGTCCTGCGTCTCGCCGACGAGCATCACCGCGACGCCGCCCTGGTTCATGATGGTGGACATGTCCGCGTAGTCCAGGTTGATGAGCGACGGCTGGGTGATGGTCTCGGAGATGCCCTTCACGGTCTCGGCGATGATCTGGTCCATCACCGAGAACGCCTTGCCGATGGGCAGGTTCGGGACGTAGTCGAGCAGGCGGTTGTTGTCGAGGACGATGATGGAGTCCGCCTCGTTGCGGAGTTTCTCCAGACCTTCCTCGGCTTTCACCGTGCGGGCGCGTTCGACGTTGAACGGCGTCGACACCATGCCGACGACGATGGCGCCCTGTTCTTTGGCGATTTTCGAGACGACGGGCGCCGCACCGGTGCCGGTGCCGCCACCCATCCCGGCCGTCACGAACACGAGGTCCGCGTTGCCGAGTACTTCCTTGATGGTGCCCTGCGCCATCTCCGTGGCGCGCTCACCCATCGAGGGGTCGCCACCGGCACCCAGTCCCTGCGTGAGCGACTTGCCCACCAGGATCTTGGTGTCGGCTTCGATCATCTTCAGGTGCTGCTTGTCGGTGTTGATGGCGACCGTCTCGGCGCCGTCGACGCCGATGTTGTACAGGCGGTTGATGGTGTTGTTACCGGCACCACCACAGCCGACGATGACGATTCGTGGGTCACCGAACGTGTCGTCGCCGGTCGCTTCGGCCTGCGCTTTGCGCTCGGCCTCGTCGCGCTGCATCGCTTCCTGAACGATATCCTGCATCGTTACACTCTCGCCCAGGTGCGCTTACCCGACGTCGACTCGCGGGTCTCGCTCTGTTCGTTGATCATCTCGCGAACGGCCGCCCGGATCGCCTCGCTCCGGTTCGGGAACTCGCCCGTCTCGACCATTCGCTCGACCTTTTCGATCTGCTCCTTCGGGATCCGTAGTGTCACACGCTCCATGGTTTTGCATTCCCCCGGTAAGACGCAGCGGACGTGGGCCCGTGTTACCGTCTTACACCGTAGAATCGACAGACGGCGACACACCGTGCCGCCGTCCGTCTCGGCTGTAAGACGGCCGTCTTACGCGAAAGTATGGACTGACCGCTACATTATAAATCTACCGGCGACCGTAAGACAATATGTCCGAAACGGACTCTGAGGGGTTCTAGTGCTGGAATTCGACGTTTACGTTCTGTCGAGGACGTCCGCTGCGGGCGTTCGCCGGCCACATCCGGGGCAGAACGCCCAGTCGGACCGGAGCTCTTCGCCGCACTCCCCGCACGCGGGTTGGGTTATCAGCTCCCCGCAGTTCGGGCAGTAAACGTGGTCTGCGTCGACGTTTTCGCCACACTGGCCGCACGACGTCTCCGACGTTTGCATCTCGTCTCCCGCGTAGGCGCCGGATGTCTTACGCGGCTCCGTCTCCTCCGTGTCGTCGGACACGTCCGTCTCACGGCTCTCGACCATCCCCTCGACGGTGACGTTGACGTTGACGTCCTGTGGCCCGCTCGCGACCGTTCCGGCGCGTAAACGCTCTGTGAGACGCTCGTCGATCAGTGCGTCGACCCGCGCGGCGAGCGCGTCGTCGATGCTGTCTCCCACTGCCGACGACGTCTGCGTGTCCGTCTCACGTCCCGTCCCGTCGAGGTACGCGCGGAGCGCCTCGCGCATGACCTCGCTCTTCGAGGAGTCGAACTCCTCGAGGCGTCGGACGAGGTCGTCGTCGGCACGGAACGTGATCTTGCTCATCGACTGTCCGATGAGCGCCCGACTACTTGAACGTTTACACGGCGTCGGACATCTGTCTGTCACCGCCCAACCGGCACGGCCTGCCTCCGGGGCCGGACTTACAGGTGTCGCTCCGCTACCGGCGCGCATGCAGACGCGCCAACTCGGTCCGTACGAGGTACGAGAGGTCGGACTCGGAACGTGGAACATCGGGTCGGACTGGGGTACGGTGTCCGACGAGGAGGGTCGCGAGGCGGTCCGTGCGGCGCTCGACGCCGGCATCACCTTCGTCGACACGGCCGACGTCTACGGCGACGGTCGGAGCGAGCGACACATCGCGCACGTTCTCGACGAGCGCGGCCCCAGCGAGACGGAGGACGTCGTCGTCGCGACCAAGGCGGGCCGCCGACTCGACCCCCACGTGGCCGCCGACTACGACTACGAACACCTCTCCTCGTTCGTCGACCGCTCACGCGAGAACCTCGGCGTGGACAGCCTCGACCTGGTCCAGTTGCACTGCCCGCCGACCGACGCGTACTACCAGCCCGAGACGTTCGACGCGCTCGCGCGCCTGAAAAAAGAGGGGCGCGTCGACGCGTACGGCGTCAGCGTCGAACGCTGCGAGGAGGCACTGAAGGCTATCGAGTATCCGGGCGTCGAGACGGTCCAGATCATCTTCAACCCGTTCCGACAGCGCCCCGCGGAACTGTTCTTCCGCGAGGCGAAGCGGCGAGACGTCGGTGTCATCGTGCGCGTCCCGCTCGCGTCCGGCCTCCTCACGGGCGCGCTCGCGCGCGACTCGACGTTCCCCGAGGACGACCACCGCAACTTCAACCGGGAGGGCGACGCGTTCGACGTCGGCGAGACGTTCGCCGGCGTGCCGTTCGAGGCCGGCCTCGAGGCCGTCGACGAACTCGAACGTGCCGTGCCCGCCGGGATGACGCTCGCGCAGTTCACCCTCCGGTGGATTCTCGACCACGACGCCGTCAGCGCGGTCATCCCCGGGTCGACCAGCCCGGAACACATCCGGGAGAACGTCGCCGCCAGCGAGGCCGACCCGCTCACGAACGAACAGCACGGCATCGTCGCCGACGTCTACGACGAGCACGTTCGGGACCACGTCCACCACCGCTGGTGACCGTTCCCCGGACGACTCAGTGACACGCCCCCGCACGATTTTTGCCGGACGAGGCCGTACGCTCCGGGTATGTCTGACACCGACCCTGACGACGCGAAGCGCGTCCACCGGGCGGCGGTGGACAGACAGCACGAACGCGCACAGGTAGTGGAGCATCTCGTCGAGACGACCGCGGACGAACTGAAGTTCCCCACCCGGAGCGACGAAGTCGCCGCAGCGTACGCCGTCGACCCTGCGGACCTGCCGACCGAGACCGAGTCGCTCCCGGAGGCGCTCGACCGGGTCGATCCCTCCGACGAACCGGTCGCGGTGCTCGACCCGGAACCCCCGACCGTCGACGCTGTCGACGAGGTCAGCGACGTCGACTGACCGCACTCCTCCCGCGACGTCCCGTTCCGACCCGCCGGCCACCAGCAAGTTCAAGTCCGCATTGTCCGCACATCCGGCGTGGCAGTCTCGTTCGACCTCTTCGGCACGCTCGTCGACGTCGACGTCCCGCCGGACCCGGCGGCCGCCGTCGCCGACGAACTCCGCGCGCGCGACGTCGCCGTCCCCGACGACTTCGCCGCCGCGTACCGCGAGTCACACGTCGACGCGCCCGAGGGTGCCGAGGTCCCGCTCCCGGCACACGTCAGTGCCACCCTCCGCTCCCGCGGCGTCTCCGTCCCGAACAACGCCGCCCGCCGGGCGGTCGTCGCCGCGTTCGACCCGACCGTCCGGACGCGCGCGGGCGCCGTCGCCGCCGTCGAAGCCGCCCGCGACCACGGGCCGGTCGGCGTGCTCTCGAACTGTAGCGTCCCCGAACTCGTCGGGCGAACCTTCGTGCGCTCGGAGTTCGACTACCGCGAGTTCGACAGCGTCGTCACCAGCGTCGGCTGTGGCTGGCGCAAGCCCGCCCCCCAGGCGTTCGAAGTCGTCGCCGACGGCCTCGGGGTCGACCCCTCGCGTCTCGTGCACGTCGGTGACTCGCCAGCGACCGACGGCGGCATCGAGGCGCTCGGCGGCACGTTCGTCGACGTGGCCGACGTCCCACTGACCGATTTCCCCGCGTGGCTCGACGCCCGCGCGGACGGGGTGTGAGATGCCCGCAACCGCGACTGTCGCCGTCGGACTCGCGGCGCTCCTGGACCGCCTCGTCGCCGAACCCCCCTCGCAGCTCCACCCGGTCGCCATCTTCGGTCGCGCCGTCGCGCCGCTCGACCGGACCTGGTCGCGTCCGTCGCTCGCGGGCGGCATCGTCGCCGTCACCCTCCCGCTCCTCGCGGGCGGCGTCGTCTTCGGCCTCGTCGCCGCGCTCGCCGCGTTCCCTCCCCTCGCCGCGCTCCTGTCGGGACTGGTCCTCTTCTCGACCACCAGCCTCCGGATGCTGCTCGTGGAAGCGCGGGACGTCGTCGCGCTCTCGACTGAGGACCTCCCCACCGCCCGCCGCCGTCTCCGGTCGCTCGCCGGGCGCGACGCGGACACGCTCTCGGCGGCCGACGTCCGGAGCGCCGCCGTCGAGAGCCTCGCGGAGAACCTCGCCGACGGCTTCGTCGCTCCCCTGTTCGCGTTCGCGCTGGTCGCGCCCGTCTCGCTCGCCGGGGGCGCCGCCGCCGCGACGTGGGTCAAGGCGGTCAACACGCTCGACTCCATGCTCGGCTACCCGCACAAACCACACGGCACGGCCAGCGCCCGCCTCGACGACCTGACCATGTGGCTCCCCGCCCGCCTCACCGCCGTAACCCTCGCGCTCGCCGGGGGTGACCTCCGCGCGCTCTCGCGTGCGCGCGAACAGTCCGGGCGCCCGCCCTCCCCGAACTCCGGATGGCCGATGGCGACGCTCGCCGCGCTCCTGTCGGTGCGACTGGAGAAGCCCGGCGGCTACGTCCTCGACTTCGGCGCGCCGCCGACGGCCGCGGACGCCGACCGGGCACGGACGCTCGTCGCGCGGAGCGGCTGGCTCGCCGTCGCCGCCGCGGGGGTGGTCGTGTGGTTCTGAGAGCCGTCCAGGGGGCGCTCGCCTTCCTCACTCGGCTCCCCGTCGGCGGCGACGAGCGCTCGTGGGAGGCGTTCCGACGTACGCCCGTCGCGTTCGTCCTCGCGGGCTACGTCGTCGGCGGCTTCGCCGCACTCCCGCTCGCGGTCCCCTTCCCCCTCTCGACGACGGCGGCGCTCTACCTGGGCACGCTCTACCTGCTCACGGGCGTCACCCACGTCGACGGCCTCGCCGACACCGCCGACGCGAGCGTGGTCCACGACGAGTCGACCGACCGCGAACGTCGCCGCGCGGTGTTGAAGGACTCCGAGACCGGCGTCGGCGGCACGCTCGCCGTCGCGCTCGCCCTCGGCACGCTCCTGCTCGGCGCGCTCGGGATGGCCGGGTCGGGCCCACGCGTCGCCTTCACCATCGCCGTCGCGGCCGAAGTCGGAGCGAAGGCCGGGATGGCGACGCTCGTCTGCCTCGGCGACGCGGCCCACGAGGGACTCGGCTCCGCGCTCACCGACTCTGCCGACGCGACGGCGCTCGCCCCCGTGTTCGTCGCGGCCCTCCCCGTCCTGGCGCTCGCCGCGCCGCTGGGGACGCCCGCCGTCGTCGCGGCCCTCCTCGGCGGGCCAGTCGTCGCACTCCTCACCCTCCGCTGGGCGCGGTCACGACTCGGCGGCGTCAGCGGCGACGTCCTGGGGGCGACGAACGAACTCGGCCGCGTCGTGGGCGTCCACGCGGGGGTGGTGGCGTGGACGCTCCTCTGACCGCCGTCGACGTTCCCGCCCTCGTTCTCTGTGGCGGCCAGGGGACACGGCTCGGCGGCTCGACGGAGAAACCGCTCGTCACCGTCTGTGGCGACCCGATGCTCGACCGGGTGGTCCGTGCGCTCCGCGACAGTCGCGTCTCTTCCGTTCACGCCGTCACCTCGCCGCACGCGCCCCGGACGCGCGACCGTGCGAGACGGCTGGGCCTCGACGTCGTCGACGCGCCCGGCGAGGGGTACGTCTCCGACCTCCGGCACGCCCTCGACGTCGTCGGAACGCCGGCGCTGACCGTCGCTGCCGACCTCCCGTTCCTCGCGTCTGACCACGTCGACCGGGCGCTGTCGGACGCGACCCGCGACGCTGCTCCGGACGACGCAGACGTGAGAATCGACTCGCTCACGGTCTGTGTCCCCGCCAGCGTGAAACGACGACTGGGTGTCAGCGTCGACACCGCCTTCGAACACCGGGGGACGGACGTGGCCCCCACCGGTCTGAACGTCGTGGGCGGCGAGGGGGACGGGACCGAAACCGTGTCGGTGGTCGACGACGAACGTCTCGCCGTGAACGTCAACCGTCCCGCGGACAGAGAGGTGGCCGAGTCACGATGCGACTGACACTCGTGGCGGGGACGACGCGGACGGCCGCCATCGACGGCCTCAGCGCCGCGGGCGCCTCCGCCGACCTCCGCCGGCACACGCCGAGCGCCGACGCGGAACTCGTCCGGTACGGACGACTCGTCCGCTCGCCCGTCCTCCCCGTGAGCCCGAGCGGCTGTCCGACGCCCGCGGTGGTGACGCGGGCCGTCGTCGAGTTGCTCGGCCTCGACGTCGTCGTCTGTGACGGGGGGCTGGCCGAGCCGACGGGCGCTCCCACCGTCGACTTCGGCGCGAACCCCGGTCACGACATCCGGAAGCCTGACCCCGTCCGCACCGCGCCGGGGGTGTTCGCCGCCGCGAAGGCCGTCGGCGCGCGCCTAGCGGAGGACCACCTGGTCGTCGGCGAGACGGTCCCCGGCGGGACGACGACGGCCCTCGCAGTCATGCGCGCGCTCGGGGAGCCGTACCCCGTGTCGTCGTCGCTCCCGGAGAACCCACTCGCGCGGAAGGAAGAGGTCGTCGAGGCGGCGTTCGAGTCGTCCGACATCGCGCCGGGACAGGCCGCCCACCGCCCCGAACTCGCAGTCCGGTTCGTCGGCGACCCGGTCCTCGCCGTCGTCGCCGGCCTCTGCGTCGGCGCGCTCGACGCGGGGATACGGGTGACGCTCGCGGGCGGCACACAGCTGGTGGCGGCGGCCGCGCTCGTCCGCCACGCCGGGTGTCAGGAGAGTCTGGAACTCGCGACGACGTCGTATCTCGCCGACAGCGTCGACCTCGGCCCGGCCGTGGACGGCCTCGACCTCGACCTCACGGTGACCGACCCCGGCTTCACCGACGAGCGCCTCTCGCAGTACGCGACGGTCGGGAAGGAGGGTGCGGCGATGGGCGGGGCGCTGGCGCTCGCGGACCGCACGGGGGACCTCGACGCCGTCGAGCCACGGACGCTCGCGCTGCTCGACGCTCTCTTCGCGGCGGCGGATGGCCCCGACGCGCAGCACGGGACCGGCCCGGGCGACGAGTCCGGTCCGGACGGCGCGGGGGACGACCGTGGACCCTGACTCGCTCGCGGGGGTCGGCCGGGCCGTCCATGGCGGTTCGACGCACGACCTGGACTTCAGCGCCAACACCAACCCCGAGCGCCCACCGGGCGTTCGGGCCGTGTACGAGGACGCGTTCGACGCCTCGACCCGGTACCCCGACGAGTCGTACGCCGACTACCGCGAGGCGGCCGCCGACTACGTCGGCTGTCGGGCCGCCGACGTCGTGCCGACGGCGGGTGGGACCGAGGCCATCCGTCTGGCGCTCGCGACGCACGTCTCGCCGGGCGACGCGGTGCTCGTCCCGACGCCGAGTTTCGCCGAGTACGCCCGCGAGGTCCGTCTCCAGGGGGCGACGCCGGCGTTCGTCCCGCACGACGAACTGCTCGACCACTCTCCGGGCGACTACGCCGCGGCCGTCGTCTGCACGCCGAACAACCCGACCGGCGAGGTGGCCGACCCCGACGCGCTCGCCGCCTTCGCCGACCGGTGTCGGGAGGCCGGGACGCTCCTCGTCGTCGACGAGGCGTTCCTCGACTTCACCGACGTGGCCTCGCTCGCCGGGAGCGAGGGAACGGTCGTCTGTCGCTCCCTGACGAAACTGTTCGGCCTCCCCGGCCTTCGGATGGGCTTCGCGTGCGCGACGGGCGAGTCGACCGACCGACTCGAGACGGCCCGCCCCGCGTGGAACCTCTCGACGCCCGCCGCCGCAGTCGGCGCGTACTGTCTCCGGCAGGATGCGTTCGTCGAGCGCACGCGCGAGCGCGTCGCCAGCGAGCGCGAACGGATGCGCGGAGCGCTCGTCGACCTGGGGTACGGCGTCCACGATTCCGACGCCCCCTTCCTCCTGCTCGACGTCGGCTCCCGGTCGGTCGACGCCGTCGTCGAGGGCACCGCCGCGGCGGGCGTCGCCGTCCGCGACTGCCGGAGCTTCGGGCTGGAGAACCACGTCCGGGTCGCGGTCAAGCGCGCGGCCGAGAACGACCGACTGCTGGAGGTGCTCGACGGTGTCTGAGGCGGACGACGCGGCCCCGGTGTTCGAGACGACCGTCCGCGCGGGCGTCTGTCGGCTCTTCCGACCCGATACGCGGTGGCTCTCGACCGGCTGGGACGGCGGCGACTCCCGCGGGAGCGTCGCGTACAACGTCACGGTGCCCGAGGGCTGGCCCGAGACCGACCTCGCGGCGTACGTCGACTCGCGGCGTACCGAGGCGAGCTTCGACGCCGCGGGACCGACGCTCCTGACGGGTGTCGCACAGGAACACGCCCGACGGGCGCGCCTGGGGTGCGTCGAGGCCGTCGCCACCGCCGGCGTCTCGAACCCGGCGGCACTGCCGGTCGCCGGCCTCGACGACACGGCGGACGCGGATGCCGAGGCCGCCGACGGCGCCGGCGCCGGTGACTCCGACGACGCCCCGACGCTCGGAACGGTCAACGTCGTCGTCGGCACCACCCGCGCCCTCGACCCGGGGGCGCTCCCGAACCTCCTCACGGTCGCCGCAGAGGCGAAGGCTGCGACGCTGCTCTCGGTCGCCGGCGTCCCCGGGACGACCACCGATGCCGTCGTCGCCGCCTGTGACCCCGACGGATCGCCGGCCTCCTTCTCGGGCAGCGCGACGCCCGTGGGGCGCGCCGCGCGGGCGTGCGTCCGCGACGCCGTCCTCGCCAGCCTCGGGTCGCGCTACGCCGACCGGTCGGTCCCCAGCGTCGAGAGCGCGCCGTACGGCATCGTCACCGACGTGCGAGCGACGGTGACGCGGCTATGAGGGGCGTCGTCGTAGCCGGGACCGCCTCGGGCGTCGGCAAGACCGTCGCGACGCTCGCGCTCTGTCACGGCCTCCAGCGTCTCGGCCACCGGGTCCAACCGGCCAAGGCCGGGCCGGATTTCATCGACCCGAGTCACCACGCGGTTGTCTGCGACCGGCCCTCGCGGACGCTCGACCCGTGGCTCCAGTCGACGGCGGGGATGCGGCGCAACTACGCCCGCGGCGACGACTGCGACGTCTGCGTCGTCGAGGGGATGATGGGACTGTACGACGGTGATACGTCGACTGCCACCGTCGCCGCCGGCCTCGACCTCCCGGTCGTCCTGGTCGTCGACGCCGCGGCGGGGATGGAGAGCGTCGCCGCCACGGCGCTCGGCTTCCGAGCGTACGCCCGGGAGTCGCCTCACGACGTCGACGTCGTCGGCGTCGTGGCCGCCCGCGCACACGGTGGACGACACGAGGCGGGCATCCGCGACGCGCTTCCGGAGGGCCTCGCGTACCTCGGGCGGACCCCGCCGCGCGACGACCTCACGATTCCCGAGCGCCACCTCGGCCTCCACATGGGGTCGGAGGCACCGCTCCCCACGGAGGCGCTCGACGCCGCCGCCGACCGTCTCGCGGGCGACCGGCTGTTCGGTCTGGCGCGCGCCCCGTCGTGGTACCCGCCGTCGCCCTCGCCCTCGGACGGGGTGGGCTGGTGCGACGATGCCACGGACGCCCCCGACTCGACCGGCGGTTCCGACGCGAGGGTCGCCGTCGCCCGCGACGACGCGTTCTGCTTCGTCTACCCCGCCACGCTGGAGCGTCTCCGAGACCGGGCGTCCGTCGCCACGTTCTCTCCCGTCGCGGACGACCCGCTCCCGCCGTGCGATGGCGTCTACCTCCCCGGTGGCTACCCGGAGCGGTTCGCCGCCGACCTGGCCGCGGGGTCGACGCTCGACGCCGTCGCGGACGCGGCCGCCGCCGGCGTGCCCGTCTGGGGTGAGTGCGGCGGCCTGATGGCGCTGTCCGAGACGCTGACGGTCGACGGGACCGACCATCGGATGGCGGGCGTCCTCCCCGCACAGGTCCGGATGACGGAGTCCGTCCGAGCGCTCGACCACGTCGAACTCGCCGCCGAGCGGGAGACGCTCACCGCCTGGTGCGGCGAGACCCGTCGCGGTCACGAGTTCCACCACTCGACGGCCGACGTCGCCAGCGACGCACGGTTCGCCTTCGACGTCGTGCGCGGCCGAGGACTCGACGGCCGCGACGGCCTCCTCGCGTACGAGACGCTCGGGACGTACGCCCACCTGCACGCCGAGAGCGGCGCAGTCGACCGCTTCCTCGACGTCGTGGCGTCGGCAGAGCGGTGACGGCTCCCGGCGGGAGCGCCGCAGACCCCCGCGAGCGACTCCCGAACCGAAACCTCCTTTCGACCGCTCCGCGTCGCCTCGGCCCATGACCGACCGCGCAGACGACGGGGGCCGGTCCCGCGAGGAACGACGAGCGGAGGCCGTCCGCGTGCTGGAGTCGAACCGTCGCGACGGCTACACCATCCCCTCGGCGACCCTCTACCCGTTCCAGTGGAACTGGGACTCGGCGTTCGTCGCCCTCGGCCTCGCGGACGTCGACCCGGCGGCGGCCAGACGGGAGGTCGAGACGCTCCTCTCGGCGACGTGGCCGAACGGACTGCTCCCACAGATCGTCTTCTGGGCCGACGCAGAGGGCTACTTCCCCGGCCCCGACGAGTGGGACGCGGGCGTCGAGGACATCGAGACGAGCGGGATCTCCCAGCCGCCGGTCGTCGCGACTGCCGCCCGTCGCGTGTACGAGGTAACGGGCGACGACGACTTCCGTGACCGGGTCGTCGAGCCGCTGGACGCACACCTCTCGTGGTGGCGTCGCGAGCGCTCCACCGACGGCGTCGTCTACACTCGCCACCCCTGGGAGACGGGGATGGACGACTCGCCGGCGTGGCGCGGTCCCCTCGAACGGTTCGACCCCGGTCACGTCGCGTACGAGCGTGCCGACCGCAAGTCCGCGGCCCTTGCCGACCAGCGGCCGACCGACTGGGACTACGACCGGTACGTCGCCCTCCTCCAGCAGGGCCGGGCGGCGGACTGGGACGAGTCGGTCCTGCGGGAGACGTGTCCGTTCCGCGTCGAGGACGTCCTCACGAACAGCGTCTACGTCCGCGCGTGCGAGGACCTCGCGGCGCTCTACGCGAGCGGCGACGACGCCGCCGCGGCGGACCGCTGGCGCGAACAGGCCGCGGAGACGCGCGCGACGATGCGTGGTCGCCTCTGGTCCGACGACCTGGGGCTGTTCGTCTCCTACGACCGCGTCGCCGGCGAGCAGTTGCTCGAACCCACCGTCGCCGGACTCGTCCCCGTCTTCGGCGGCGTCCCCACGGTCGGGCAGTTCGAACGCCTCCACGAGACGCTCACGACCGACTTCCTCGACTTCACGTACGCGGTTCCGACCTACGTCGGCGAGGCGTTCGACCCCGACCGCTACTGGCGAGGCCCCGTCTGGATGAACACCAACTGGCTCCTGGAACGGGGCCTCCGACGGTACGACGCCACGGAGGCGGCCGACCGGATTCGGGCGGACAGCCTCGCGCTCTGTGACCGTGGGGGGTTCCGCGAGTACTTCAACCCTCGTTCGGGTGCAGGTCGCGGGAGCGACGACTTCGCGTGGAGCGCCGCCCTCTACCTCGCCTGGACCGGAGACTCTCAATCATGATTTTAGAGAGGTAGCCGCTGACGAGACTCCCCGTCACCGCGTCCAGTGCTAACGGCTGTATCGAGGGTTCTGAACGATGTTCGTGCAATATCAACCGCTGCCGCCGACCCGCCGAGACTGGCGCTGGCGGGGATCGACACGCTGATTTTCGACCTGTATAATCAGAGCGTACGAAGAATCCGTGGACCGTCTCGACATCTCGGCGGGACCGACGACTGTCTCGGACGCCGTCGGCGACGCCACCAGCGTTCTCCTCACCGGCCCGACCAGGGACCACCGGGTGACGACGGAGGGCGTGTCGTTCCTGTCGTCCCCGGAACCGGCGGCGAACCACGTCCACTGGGTGACGACGCTCCGCTCGCCGGAGGACGCGGTTCGGACGTGGACGGACCAGGTGGCCACAGCGCCTGCCTCACTGACAGTCGTCGGAGTCGGCGAACGACGCTCTGCCGCTGAGCCCCCGACGGCGGGTCGGTTCGACGAACCGGCGTACTCGACGGCCCACGTCGAGTCGCCGTCGGCGCTGACGACCCTCGGACTCCGCCTCACCGACGGACTCACGTCGACGGTGGCGGGGCGAGACCGACTGTGGTTCGAGTCGCTCTCGACGCTGCTACAGTTCGTCCCCTCCGCCGACGCCTTCAGGTTCCTCCACGCCCTCTCGGCCCGACTCACGGGAGCAGGTGCGGCCGGCTGGTTCCACCTCGACCCGGCGCTCCACGACCCGCGACTCCTCCACACGTTCCTCTCCGTCTGTGACGCACGGGTGTCCGTCGACGTCGACGCCGAGGAGCTCGTCGTTCGGCGGCGGTGACTGTCCTCCGTGCCGTAAATCTCTGAACTCTTACTTGTTCGATACGTTTAATAGTCCGTATCACAGACGATAAAGAGACTGTGGGAGGAGAGAACGAGGGGGGGCGAGAGCGAGGCGATGGGCTGTCGAGCGACGTCTTCGACGGCGCCAGGAACGTCCTGTTGATGGGCTCACCGATGGACCCGCAGACGCTCGAAACCGGCTTCTCGCTGCTCGCCGGTGACGACCCCGAGCGGACGCGCGTCCTGTGGATTACGCTGCTCAACACCCCCAGAGAGGTCGTCGACATCTGGGACGAACACGTCCCGACCCGCCCCGACAGGCTCCGCGTGGTGCTCGTCGGCGACGGCCTCTCGGTCACGGACGCCGTCTCGGATCCACACGTCGGCGTCGACACCGTCGAGGACCCGGCCGACCTCACGACGCTCGGCGTGCGCGTGCTGAACGCCCTCTCGGCCCTCGAGGCCGACGACGCGTCCGTCGACGTCTGTCTGCGGTTCGACTCGCTGACGCCCCTCTCCCAGTACGTCAGCCAGCAGGGACTCTGTCAGTTCCTCCACGTCCTCACGACCAGACTCGCCGACGCCGGGGTCCGGTCGCACTTCCACCTCGACCCGATGGCTCACGACAGCCAGACGGTCCACGCGCTCGGGGCCATCTTCGACACGCAGGTCCGCGTGGAGGACGACGGCGTCTCCTTGATCCAGCGGTGAGGGGCCGGCTTTTTGTTCTCGCGCTGCCGAACTCGGTCGATGAACGACGGCGACCGCCACACGGAACGCGAGGACGACCGAACCGCCGACGACGCTATCGAGTCCGATACCGACTCGCCGAGTGCGGACAACCGTCCGGAATCTGAAGAGTCGGCTACCCCGGAGACGGTCCGCCGCAACACGCCGGGGAAGGGAATCCGTCCCGGGGCACAGGCGATTACGCCCGACGCACCCGAGGAGTTCGGCCTCGTTCAGGTCTGGTGGGGGGACGGCAAGGGAAAGACGACGGCCGCCCTCGGGATGGCGGTTCGCGCCGCCGGCCACGGCTTCCGCGTCCACCTCCTCCAGTTCCTGAAAGGGGGCGCGGACTCCGTCGAGGCGGTCAGGGGAGAGTACAACGCCATCGCGGCTCTGCCGGGACTCAGTTACGAGAACCTCGGCCACTACGGGTGGGCCGGCATGGCCGACGGGAGCGACGACGCCGACCACGCGGCGCAGGTGGACGCCGGCTTCGAACGGGCCCGCGAACTCGTCGACTGTGCGGCGGCGGCGGACCGCTCGACCCCCTTCGACCTCGACGGCCCGCCCGAGGACGGGGTCCACATGCTCGTGCTCGACGAGGTGCTGTACGCCGTCTCGATGGACCTGCTGGCTCCCGAGGACCTCGTCGAACTGGTCGAACGTGCCCCTGACGACCTCGAACTCGTCCTGACAGGCGGTCACGAGGAACCGACCTACCTCCTCGACCACGCCGACCTCGTCACCGAGGTTCGAAAGTCGAAGCACCCGATGGACGCCGGGCAGCGCGCGCGCCGCGGCACGGAGTACTGACGCGTCTCGCGCTCCACCAGAACGCGCTGCCTCTTGAATGACTTGACCGAACAAGCACCAGTAGTGTACGGCTCCGACCGGACCGTGCGAGTGTGACTTCTGATATCGCCGTCGGCTCCGAGCGTGGTCGCACTCTCGTCACCGTCCGCCGAACGGTGAACGAACACGGGACGATGACCGTCGAGGTCCACGACTCGAACGAGCACCGACAGGTCGTCGCGTTCGCCGCGGACCTCCGCGCGGTGTTCGCGAACCTCCCGACGGGGACGACCGTTCCGGTCGAGATGGAGCGACTCCACACCCGCGGGAACTGCTGGCGGGTGACGAGCATCGGTCCGACCGGCCGCGGTGGCGCCGGACGCGAGGACCCCGAGACGGCCCGACTGCTCCCGAACCCCACGCGCGCGACGCGATAGCCACCACTGCCGGCCGGGGTCCGACGGCGCCACGGCTTTGTACTCCGGGCGCTCTCCCTCTCGTATGCCGACGCTCCTGGTCGCCGGCACCGCGAGCCACGTGGGGAAGTCCACCGTCGCCGCCGGCCTCTGTCGACTCCTCGCCGACCGTGGCGTCGACGTCGTCCCGTTCAAGGCGCAGAACATGAGCACGAACGCCCGCGCCGTCCCGCGTGCGACGGGCGACGGCTTCGGCGAAATCGGCGTCTCACAGTACGTCCAGGCGCGGGCCGCCCGCGTCCCGGCGACGACGGACCACAACCCCGTCCTCCTCAAGCCACAGGGTGGCGGCGAGTCGCAACTGCTGCTCGACGGGCGCGTCGTCGCCGACGTGGCCGCCGGGCGCTACTACGACGACCACTGGCACCGCGCCCGCGACGTGGCCGCCGCCGCCCATGCCCGACTCGCCGACGCACACGACCTGGTCGTCGCCGAGGGGGCCGGGTCCATCGCCGAGATAAACCTCCACCACCGCGACCTCGCCAACGTGGAGACGCCGCGCTTCGCGCGGGAGACGGATTCGGCGGCGATTCTCCTCGTCGCCGACATCGAACGCGGCGGCGTCTTCGCGTCCATCGTGGGGACGCTCGAACTCGTCCCCGACGACCTCCGCGAGCTGGTCTGTGGCGTCGTCGTCACGAAGTTCCGCGGTGACGAGTCGCTGCTCGAACCGGGCCTCCGAGAGTTGGAGTCCCGCACCGGCGTCCCCGTCCTCGGCGTCCTCCCCTACGACGACCCCGGTCTCCCGGAGGAGGACAGCGTCGCGGTTCCACCCTCGGGGACGGTCAGAGGCGCCGACGAGGCGGACGCCGAGGACGGCGTGCTCGTGGTCGTCCCGCGGCTCCCGCACATCGCCAACTACACCGACCTCGGCCCGCTCGAATCCCTCCCGGGGGTTCGGGTCGCCTACCGCGCCCTCGACGCGCCGCTCGACGACGCCGACGCGGTCGTCCTCCCGGGGACGAAGAACTCCGTCGACGACCTGCTCGCACTACACGCGGCCGACTTCGGCACCCGACTGCGGGCCTTCGACGGGCCGGTCGTCGGCCTCTGCGGCGGCTATCAGCTCCTCGGCGAACGGCTAACGAACGCGACGGTCGAGGGAACGGGAGACGACGACGTGGTCGAGGGGCTCGACCTCCTCCCCGTGGAGACGTCGTTCTCGGCGGAGAAACGCGTCGTCGAGACACGCCTCCGACTGGACGCCACCGCTGGCCCGCTGGCTGGCGTCAGCGACGTCGTCACGGGGTACGAGATACACCAGGGACGAACCAGGGCCACGGGAGCCGTCGACACGCCGTTCGCTCCCCTCGACGGCGACCCGACGGCGGCGCTCGGCGCGTCACGAGGACGGGTCGTCGGGACCTACCTCCACGGCCTGTTCGAGAACCGCTCCGTCCGGGACGCGTTCGTCAGTTCGCTCTTCGAAGCCAGAGGAATCGAGTGGGTTCGTGGGCGGGAAACGGGAGACACTCCGTACGACCGCGCGGCCGCACTCGTCGCCGGAATGGACGTCCAGACGCTACTCGATGCAGTCGAAGTCGGCGGCTGAACTGGTCTTCCGAGCCACCTGTGTGGACACTGCTCGCCTGGTCGTCCGACCGTCCCCGACACATACGACCAGTCGACGACCGTGTTGGTGTGTCTTTTGCCCCGCGAAGAGATTCCGCTGTCTGAACTACTGACAAGATATAATGCCACTCCCGGTCCGCGTTACCGTGTGATAGGTTCACACTGTACGCGACGGACGCTACTGAAGACCGCAACAGGGGCTGCTGCGACGGTGACGGGACTGGCAGCGTTCTCTGGCTCGGCCACGGCGCACTTTCCTCCCGAGCTCTCCATCGACATCAGGCCCGACAGCCCACAGAACGTCGTCAACCCACGGAGCGACGGTGTCGTCACCGTCGCTGTCCTGCAGACAGATACGTTCGACCCGACCCGTGAGGACGTCCGCTACCGCTTCGGTGCCCCCGACGTGCTGAGCGGCGGTGCCGGCGCGATGCATCGCTCCTCCCACGTTCGGGACGTCGACGGCGACGGATGCGACGACCTCGTGTTGCAGTTCGACCTTGGGGACGCTGGCTTCGACGGCGACGAGTCACAGGGTGAACTCCGCTGGGACCGTGATGAGACACGGCAACACGGGTACTCGGGGACCGATGTCGTCCGAGTCGTCGGCCGTCGCTGACGGGTGGTCTCGGCCGCAGACACGACGGGTTGGACTGTCACCTGTCGTCATACCGGCTCACCCCTACGTTCTTTAGCCGACCGCTCTTTCTCACGACGATGCGTCTCCCCTCGGCTCTCGCGGCGGCCGACGAACAGTGCGTCGCGGTGGTCGGTGCCGGTGGCAAGAAGACGGCGCTCTACCGACTCGGTGGGCTCCTCGACCGCGCCGTCGTGACGGCCACCGTGCGGATTCCCATCTTCGACGACGAGGTGGCGGAGGTGGTGGTCACGGACGACCCCGTCTCGACGCTGCAGTCGCGCACGGACGACGCGGACGCGTGGCCGCTCGGTCTCGTCCCCGAGCGCGAGCGCGACGACCGCTACCGCGGCTACGACCCCGAGACGGTCGACGACGTCGCCGCCGCCCACGACGGGCCGGTGCTAGTGAAGGCCGACGGGGCGCGGACCCGGCTCCTCAAGGCACCCGACGAGCGCGAGCCACAACTCCCCGCGGGTGCGGACACCGTCCTCGCCGTCGCCAGCGCGCGGGTCGTCGGTAAGCCCCTGTCGGAGCAGTGGGTCCACCGTCCCGAACTAGTGGCCGACCTGACTGGACTCGACGTGGGCGACGAACTGGACGCGACGGACGTCGCGCGCGTCCTCGCCAGCACCGACGGCGGCCTGAAAGACGTCCCCGACGAGGCTCGGGCCGTCGCCGTGGTGAACATGGTCGACGACGACGCGCTCCGCGCGACGGGTGAGGCCGTCGCGGCCGAGGTGCTCTCGCTCACCGACCGCGTCGACCGGGTCGTCCTCACGCAGCTCGTCGCGCCGGACCCCGTCGTCGAGGTGTTCGCGTGAGCGCGAATCGGCTCACTCGTCGCGGCCGAGCCGGTCGTCCGCCGCCCGGAACTCAGCTTCCGTGTTGAGGTTGTCGAAGGTGTCGCTCGCGGCGTGGGCGGCCACCGCTTCACCGTCGACCACGACGTGGTCTAGCGTCTCGATGGGTGTGAGAACCCGTGGCTCTCCGCCCTCGGCCGCGGCGAGCGCGGCGTCGCAGGCGTCGGCCATCGCCGCCGCCCGGTACACCGCCTGCAGCGGTTCGTACCACTCGCCGGGGCGCGGAATCGCGGCGTCGTGACCGGCGGCGCGCTCGAACAGGTACGCGACGAAGTCGGGGTCGACGAACGGCATGTCGCAGGCGACGACGGCAGCGTACTCCGTCTCGACGGCGCGGAGACCCGTCCGGATGCCGGCGACCGGTCCGCGGTCGGGGTCGGGATCGACTGCGAACGCCGGGTCGTGCCCCGCGAGCGCGGCCTCGACGTCGTCGCGCTGGTCGCTCCGGCAGTTGACGACGAGACGGTCACAGACGCGCGCGAGTCGGTCGGCCACCCGACGGACCATCGGCACCCCGGCGAGTTCGGCGACGGCCTTGTCGCGGTCGCCGAAGCGAGTCGACCGACCCCCGGCGACGATGACGGCACTGCGCATAGGCGGTGTAGCGGCCTCTCGGTCAAGAGGGTACGGTTCCCCGTTCGAACGCGGCTTTAATCGGCACCCGTCTCCAACGTCCGCCGATGGCTTCAGGCCCGCCGACCCGGGTGCTCCACGTCGACCTCTCTACCGGCACCGCCACGAGCGAGTCGCTCGCCCCGTCGGTTCGCCGCCGATTCCTCGGCGGCAAGGGAGTCGGGGCCTACACCCTCTACCGCGAGTTGGCGCCGGGGACCGACCCGCTCTCGCCCGACAACGTACTCGTTCTCGCGGTCGGCCCGCTCACCGGCCTGCTGCCGGGCGAACCCCGGTGCGTCGCCGTCACGAAGTCGCCGCTGTCCGGGACATTCACCGACTCGTACGTCGGCGGGGCGTTCGCCGCGCGCCTCCCGAACGCGCTCGGCGACCACGCCGCCGTCGTCGTCGAAGGGGAGGCGACGGAGCCGACAGTCCTCCGACTCGCCGACGGAGCGGCGACGCTCCGACCCACCGACCAGTGGGGCCGGTCCATCCCCGAGACGGACCGCGCGCTCGACGGGGCGACTGCTTGCATCGGCCCCGCCGGTGAACGCCGGGTCCGGTACGCGACGCTGGGCACCGACGGCGGCGACCACCAGGCCGGACGGGGCGGCGTCGGTGCCGTCGCGGGTTCGAAGCGGCTCAAGGCTGTCGTCGCCGACGGCGAACCACGCACCCCCACCGACGTCGGAGACGAAGCCGCCTCGGTCGCCGACGCCTACGACCGCGCGTTCCACGAGAGCGACACCGGACGCTGGCTCGACGCGAGCGGGACGATGGAGACGCTCGACTTCGCCGACGAGGTCGGAGTGCTCCCGACCCGCGGCTGGCAGGCGGACCGGTTCGAGGGGAGTGAACGCATCGGTATCGACGCGGTCCGCGCCGCGGCGACCGCCCGCGAACGCGACGGCGACTTCCGCATCGCGACCGCTCCCTCCGAGGACACCGCCAGCGACGACCGGAACTCCACCGTCCCGCGCGGGGCGACGCCGATGGTGCTGGGGGCCGGCCTCGGCATCGACGACTTCGACGCCGTCGTCGCGCTCGGCGACCGCTGTGACCGACTCGGGATGGACGTCATCAGCGCCGGTAACGCGGTCGCCTGGGCGATTCGTGCGTCGGACACAGGACTCCTCGACGACGTCGAAACGCCGCCGCTCGCGTTCGGTGACCCCGCGGCCGCCGAGGCGCTCCTCACCCGTATCGCCGCGCGCGACGGTGCGCTCGCCGACGCGCTCGCCGACGGCGTCGACGCCGCGGCCGCCCGGTTCGGCGGCGACGACCTCGTCCCCACGGTGAAGTCGGTCGCCCTCCCCGCGTACGACCCGCGTGGCTCGCTGGCGATGGCGCTCGCGTACGCCACGAGCGACCGCGGCGCCTGCCACCGCCGCGCCCGGCCGGTCGTCACGGAAGTGTTCGCGACGGAGAGGTGGTCCCACCGGGAGCGGGCGGAGGCCGTCGCCGCCGAGCAGACGCTACGCTCCGCGCTCTGGTGTCTCGTCGCCGACGACTTCGTCGGCGAGACGCTCTCGGACTACGGCGCGGAGCTCTTGGCGACGGTCGGACTGGCGTACGAACCGGACGAGTTGCTCGACGTCGGTGAGCGCGTCTGGACGCTCACCCGCCTGTTCAACGTCCGCGAGGGGTTCACCCGCGACGAGGACCGCCTGCCGACGCTCGTGCGACAGCCCTCCGCGGACGCCGTCCGCGAGGGGGTCGACCCGGCCACGTTCGACGACCTGCTGTCGACGTACTACCGGGTCCGCGAGTGGGACGCCGAGGGGCGACCGACGCGGGCACTCCTCGACCGCCTCGACCTCCTGGACCTCGTCGACGACGCAACGCCCGTCCCGGGTGGGACGGCGGGCGACGGCAGGAACGACGGCCCGGAGCGCGACGCGTGAGGTCGGAGCCGAGGAGACGCGGGCGGACCGAGTGACGGGTCGGACACGTCTCGGCACGGACGAGGGGGTCCGCACGACGCGAGTCCGCGTCCCGAGCCAGCGAGACGCGTGAGACGCGGTTCGGAACCGTCGGTCCCCCTCGACGACATATCCAGTTTCGATACTTTCTCACCGCAGATAATTCCGACCCGGTAGTCACGCGGAGACGGGTAAGGGTGCTTCCGTCGTGGGTTCCATACGCACGACCCGACGGCGTGCGACGATACATGAGATTCATCCCACACGTCTCGCTACTCTCGACGACGGGACAGAGAGACACGACCGACGGTGCGGTCGACCCGCCAGCCACGGGGGAGACCACAGACGCAGCGAACGCCGCTGACGACCGGACGGAGCAACTCGAGGCGTACCAGCGCACGGTGCTCGACGACCTCCAGCGCAAGGTCGCTCGCCTCGCGAACGGCGACCTCACCGTCACGGCAGACGTCCCCAGACCGCCGGCCGACTACCCGGAACTCCAGACGGCGTACGAGGAGTTCAGTCAGTTGTCGGCGAACCTCACCCGTGCGACGACGAACATCCGTGCGGTCGTCGACGAGGCGACCGACGTCTCGAACGACCTCGCCGCCACCAGCCAGGACGTCAGCGCCTCCACCGAGGAGGTGACTGCCGCCGTCGCGTCCATCGAAGCCTCCACCGGGGAGGTGGCCAGCGGCTCCGAACGACTCGCCACGCAGACACAGACGGCGAGTCAGAACGTCGACGACCTCTCCGCCTCGATTCAACAGATCACCGCGTCCACCCAGGAGATTCGCGCGCGCTCCGAGGAGGCGACGACGCTCGTCGAGGGAGGGACCGAGGACACTCGCCGTGCGCTCGACCGGATTCGGTCGGCGACGGAGGCCTCTCGGGCGGTCGCCAAAGAGATGGACACCCTCGAAGAACGGATGTCCGAGGTCAACAACATCGTCGACCTCATCGTCTCCATCGCGGACCAGACGAACCTGCTCGCGCTCAACGCCAACATCGAGGCCGCCCGCGCGGGGTCTGCGGGCGAGGGGTTCGCCGTCGTCGCCGACGAGGTGAAGTCGCTCGCCCGCGAGTCGCAGACCTCCGCCGACGACATCGCCGACATCATCACCGAACTGCAGACCCAGTCGGAGGAGGTCGTCGAGAGCATCAGGGGGGCCAACACCGAGGTCGAAGAGGGTGCCGACGCCGTCGAGGACGTCGTCTCGACGCTCACTCAGATTCGCGAGCGAGTCGAACAGACCGACCGCGGCGTCGAGGAGATTTCCGACGCGGTCGAGACGCAGGCGCACAACACCGAGCGGGTCTCGGCCGTCGTCGAGGAGTCGTCGGCGCTCGCCGAGGAGATGAGCGCCTCGGTCCAGCAGGTGTCGGCCAGCGTCGACGAACAGTCGACGGCGATGGAACAGATTTCGTCCACCGCACTCCGACTCAGTTCGCGCGGCGAGGCTCTCCACGAACTGGTCGACGCGTTCCGCGTCGAGAAAGACGACACCGCCTCGCTCGACGACCTGACGGACGACATCGACGACCTCTCCGCCTGACCGTCCCCGTCACGGCTCCTGGGGCGGTCCCCGACCCCCGACTCCCGACCGGACCGCGGTCCGACGCACACTGCTCGTTCACGATTTTATGAATGTACTCGACTGGAGAAAGAAGCCGCTAGTGGCTTCGAGAGACGCTCTCTAGTTATATGAAGCGGTATTTTGGACCGGAATGTTATATACCACGCAGTGCTCGTGCGGTGTATGAACACCCACTCCACCCCTGCCCTGGACCACGGTGCGGTCCGACGCCACCTGGAGGTCGCACTGGCCGAGTCGAACGACCCGGAGGTCCGATTCCACCTCCGACAGGCGCTGCAACTCGTCGCCTGACGCGGGTCCCCGGCACGGCCGTCCACTCCGGTCGTCAGCACCGCACCCCCGACGTCGGGCGGACCGCCCCGTCGCGGCCGCACGTACCGACTCTCGGGTTCGATAACGACTCCCGAACGCTTATTCCCGGTTCCGTCACAGAAGGGCTATGGTAGAGGCTATCGCCGTCGCCAGCGGGAAGGGGGGGACCGGGAAGACGACGAGCACCCTCGCCCTGGGGATGGCGCTCGCGGAGACGTACGACGTCACCGTGGTCGACGCCGACACGGGGATGGCGAACCTGCTCTTTCACGCCGGCCTCGACGACGTCAAGGTCACCCTTCACGACCTCCTCGTCGAGGAGACGGCCACGGCGGTGGCGGACGCGACGTACGAGCGGTTCGGGATGCGTGTCGTCCCGTGCGGGACGAGTCTCGCGGCGTTCGAGCGCGCCGAACCCGCTCGCCTCAGAGACGTCGTCGCCGACCTCGCCGCCGACGCGGACGTCCTCCTCCTCGACTCGCCGGCCGCGCTCGACTCGAAGTCGGCCATCCTGCCCGTCGTCCTCGCCGACCGGGTCGTCGTCGTCCTCCAGCCGACGATTCCGGCGCTCTCGGACGGCATCAAGGCGCAGGAGTACGCCCGAACCTACGGCGCGGAGACGGCCGGCGTCGTGTTCAACCGGGTCCGTGACGACGAGGAGACCGAGACCATCGCCCGACAGGCCGAGCGGTACTTCGGCGGCGAGACGCTCGCGCTGGTGCCCGAGAGCGACCTGGTGCGGGCGGCCCGTCGGGCGGGCGAACCGCTCCTGTCGTACGCGCCCGACTCGGCGGCCGCGGCGGCGTACCGGGAGGCCGCACGCCGACTCGACGTCCGCCCTGGCAGCAGCGAGGACGTCGCCGACCGATTCCGGAGCGCCGTCATCCCCGAGCGACTATGAACGTCCCGCGCGGCCGTCTCGTCCGGTCCCGCGTCGTCGACGAACCCGGGACCGTCCTCGAGGCGGCACTCGACGACGGCCTGACCGGCTACGCCGTCTTCGAGCCACAGGACGCGGTGCTGTTCGACGACGGCACACGCTGTGTCGTGACGTTCGAGACGGGCGTGCCCGTCCTGGTCTACGACGCGGCGACCGACCGCGGCGGCCCCGACGCACTCGCCGAGGTGGCCTCGCCCGGTCCCTCGCACGTGGAACTCTACGAACTCTCGCCCCGAGCGGTCGCCGACCTCCACGACGAGCGGACGTTCCGGGTACCGCCGGCCATGCCGGCAGAGCGCCTCGCCGGCGACCCCGGACTGGCCGCCCGGACCCGTGCGGCCGCGCCGGACGAGCGTCTCGACGACCGGGCGGGGAGCGGTAGCGCCGTCGAGGCGTTCCTCGCGGACGAGTCGAAGATCGAGGCCATCCGTGAACAGGCGCGCGAGGAGGCACAGCGCCGTGCCGCCGAGTGGGGCCTCTCCGAGGCGCTCGACGGGGGTCCCTCGGACGCCGACGCCGATGCCGACACCGGCGCCGACGCGGACACCACGACGTCCGAACGGAACCCTGACGCTCCGCCGTCAGGAGACCTGTAGCTCGTAGCGGTCGGCCGGCACCTCGTACCGTACCAGCTCGCGTCTCGTCCCCGGGACGTCGACGTGCTTGTCGACCGCGTAGGTGGTGAACGTACACGTCTCGGGGGTGAACTCCACGACCGAGTAGCCCCAGTGGTGGCTGTCGAAGGCCCGAACGTGAGGGTTCATCCACCGGACGGCCCGCGAGAGCAGTCGGCGCGTCGGCGGCCCGAGGACCGTCCCGCTCACCCCGACCGCTTCGGCGACGTTGACGCTCGTGACGGCGGGCGTCATGAACTCGACGCCCACGCGGGTCGGCGCGCCGTTGTCGCCGAGTTCCGGGTAGGCGGTCTGCTGGTACCCCGCGAGCGACGAGTGCATGTCGCCCGTCAGCGTCACCACCCCCGCGTCCCGCGCCGCTCCGAGCGCCTCGAACACCTCGTCGCGTTCGGCGGCGTAGCCGTCCCACGCGTCCCCGTTCGGGTACAGCGACAGCGGCCCCGCCCCGGCACGGAGCGGTAACGAGAGGACGGCGTTGGCCCACGCGAACCAGGTTGCCGTCGACTCCTCGATTCGGTCGGTGAACCACGCCAGTTGCTCGTCGCCGAGCATCGTCCGGGTCGGGTCGCGGTTCCGTCGCAGGTCGACGTTGACACCGCCGAGGTACCGGCCGCCGGGACGACTCCGGAAGAGGCGCTGGTCGGTCAGCGTGAGGTCGACGAGGTCACCGAACTCGACGCCGCGGTACAGCCGGAAGGAGTCGTGGATGCGGTCGGCGTCGGGGTCGTACCTGACCCGCACGGGGAGGTACTCGTACCACGCCCGGATGCCGGCCCGCGTCAGCTCACGCATGAACGCGGGGTCGTCGCCCCGAGGGTGTCCCGGCGCGGCCGGCGCCCTCTCCTCGTAGTCCCAGTAGCGGTTGTTGGCGACGCCGTGGTCGTCCCACCCGGCGACGACAGTGTGGTTCTCCAGCGCCCGCTGGAAGAAGCGGTCGCTCCGGTACCGCCGGTAGATGTACCGGAAGTCCGCGAGCGACGACGCGCGGTCGTTGCCGCTGGGGAGCGTCATCTCCCGGTCGGGGTACCGGCGACTCCCGACTCCCGTGTACAGTCGGTCCGCCGACTCGTAGATGAGGTCGCCGAGGTGCAGCAGGAAGTCGACGTCTGCGTCGGCAACGTGGTCGAACGCGCCGTAGTAGCCGTTCTCGAAGTCCTGACACGACACCACGGCCAGTCGGACGGCCTCGGGCGTCGACTCCGGGCGGGGGAGCGTCCGACACCGGCCCACCGGCGAGACGGCCCCGTCGTAGACGAACCGGTACGCGTAGGCGGTGTCGGGCTCGAGGCCCTCGTCGAGGTCGACGCGCACGGTGTAGTCGTACTCGGGACCGACCCGTTCTGCCGGCACGAGTCCCTGCACCACGCGCTCTCCGAAGCCGTCGTCCGTCGCGACTTCGACGACGAGCGGTTCGCCTTCGACGACGGCCGCCGGCGCGACGCGCGTCCAGAGGACGGCCCCCGTGGGGGTCGGGCCGCCGCTGGCGACCGACTGCGGGAACGTCTCGCGGGGCCGACGGGCGGCGTCGACCGCACAGTCGGCCGCACTCGCCGCCTCGAGCGACGCGTGAGTCACGTCCGGCCGTGCCTCGCCCGCCATCAGCCGGACGGCCCCTCCACGCCGTAGTGTCGCGTCGCGCGCATGGGTCGCATACCAGTGTCGCCGGACAAAGCCGTTGCGGCGGAGGCTGGTCGGTCGTCCCCGGCGGCCGTCGGGAGCCGTCGAGAGCCGCCGAGGGCGGACCGCTGGGCTTTACCCGCCGCCCGCCGACGGGAGAGCGTGTCACTGCTGCGCCTGTTCGGACTGTTCCGCCCAGAACACTTCGCCGACTGGTACCGCATCGGCGCCGAGTACGTGCTCACCGTCTCCGAGGGTATGGGCTTCGCCGTCGGTGACTTCCCGCTCCGTGCGGAGGAGGCGACGGCGGCACTCCGCGCGGGGCGAACCGACGTCCCGCCCGAGATTGCGCGCTCTATCGCCGCCGACCTCCTCGCCGACGCGACGTTCTCCGCGCCCTACCTCGAGTGGATGCCGCTGTGGTACGAACTCGCGCTGGTCGGCCCCGTGAGCTACGGCGAGTACCGCCTCCGTCGCGTCGCTCACCGATACACCCGCGACTTGGCTCACGTGACCGTCCCCCGGTTCTCCCGGCCGCACGACGTGCTCGTGGACGGCCGACCCGCGGTGTCGTACGTCTCGGGGTTCGCCCGTCGGTTCGTCCTCGCCGACGCCGTCCTCCACCTGGAGTGGTACGCTCACGTCGCCCGCGAGTCGGGTATCCACGTCCCGAGCGGGTTCGTCCAGCGCGCCCGCGAGGAGACAGTCGCGTACTACACCGGACAGGGCGACCTCTCGGACGACGTCCGTCACTTCCAGCGTCTGCTGTTCGCCGACGACGAGTGGGTCCGCGACATCGACGCCGCCTACGACCTCGACAGCGCCCTCTTCGGCCTCTGGGAGCGACTGCTGACGCGGGAACGCGAGCGCCTCTGAAGTGGCCGAACGGTCGCCGCCGAGCGCCGTGACCGCCATCGCAGCAGGGTGAGGCGTCGGCTCGGAACCCGGGGTGACGGTCGTCGACGGGACGCTCGGGACCTCTCCGGCCTGTAATCATATGGTATATGCGTTCCGGGCGACTACGTCTACCCGACTGCACGAATGAGCGTCATCACCGAACTACAGGTCGCCCCCGACGCGTTCAAACTGGGTCGACTGATGCGCCTGCGTGACCACGCGACGGTCGTCCTCGAGCGGATGGTCCCCCTGGGCCAGACGCCCGTCGCGTTCTTCCGTGTCCGCGACGAGGACCGCGACACGTTCGAAGAGGCGCTCACGGACCACCCGTCGGTCGAGACGGTCACCAGACTCCAGCGACGGGAGGGCGAGACGCTGTACGCCCTAGAGTGGACCGCCCCCCGGGACCACTTCTTCGGCGCGATGCGCGCGACCGGCGCACAGCTCGTGAGCGCCACCGGCACGCCCGACAGCTGGACGTTCGAGCTTCGGTTCCCGTCGCACGAGGCGCTGTCGCGGTTCCACGAGCGGTGTGCGGCCGCGGACGTCTCCGTCACGGTCGACCGTCTCTACACTCCGACCGCGCCGGGAGCGGGTCCGTGGTTCGGCCTCACCCCCGAACAGCGTACGACGCTGGTCAGTGCGGTCCACGGCGGCTACTACGACATCCCCCGGGGGATGTCGACGCAGGACCTCGCCGACGAGTACGACATCTCCGACCAGGCGATCACCGAACGCCTCCGCCGGGGCATCGCCAGCCTCGTCACGCACACGCTCTCGGCGACGGACGTAGTCGAGGAGTGACGGCCGGGTGAGAGGGGGGGGTCGTGCACCCCCCCGAGCGTTCGGCTTCCGTCGTCGAGAAAACGTGATATGGGTCGGGCGCGTACGTATTCGCGCTATGACTGACCGGTTCGACCGTCTCAGAGACATCTACTCGCGCCTCGGCGGGGCCTCGGAGTTCACCGAACCACAGCAACAGCCCCGGGGGGCCGTCCACTCCGACGCCGACGTCGACCGGGACGTCCGTGCCCTCGTCGACGAACTGCGCGAGGAGACCGGCTTCCGGACGACGCTCTCCGACGCCGACCTCGTGGCCGTCGTCCGCGGGTTCTACGCCGGGCGGTCGGACGCCGACCTCGCCGCCGGCCTCGGTGTCTCGCCCGGGACCGTCTTCCGGGCGCGGATGAACCTCCACCTCTTCTCCCCGGTGGACGCGCCGCCCGAGTACGACCCGGTCGTCCGGCGCCTCCGTGCCGGCGAGTCGGTCGAGTCGGTCGTGGCCGACACCGACGCGCCCCGCGCCGCCGTCGAGCGTCTGTCGCGTCTCCTTCGGGCGCGCGAGGCGGCCCGTCGCGTGAACTACCGCTACGCGACGGAGTTCGCCGACCTGCTCGACGCCGACGCGGCGGACCACGAACTTGACCAGCAGCTGTGGGACGACCGCCGCGCACTCGTCGACGCTCACGACGACTGAGTGCCGGCGCTCGACGCTGGACCGGTCGGGCGGACACGTACACTTAGGTGGGCTCGGTCTCGACGGGTCGGTATGAGCGACGATCCAGTGCTCTGTCCCGACTGTGGCTGGACCGGCCACCCGACGAAGCTCGACGACGGCGGCGACGCCCGTTCCTGCCCGCTCTGTTCGACCGACATCGAGTTCGTCGACTGAGCGTCGGACCCGCCGCTCTGTGCTCTGAGGCGAGCGGGCGACGAGACGGGACGTCGCTCCCGCTCAGCGCCCGGAGACGTACGCAGTGAGGTCCGTCGTGGTGATGATGCCGACGACGCCCTCGTCGTCGTCGACGACCGGGACGTGGTGGAACCGGTTGTCGATCATCGTGTCCGCGACGTCCGTGATGGGGTGGTTCGCCGTCGTCGTGACCACGTCCGTCGACATGTACGCCGCGACGGTCTCCGCGCTGGCGACGGCGTCGTTGGCGGCGAGGCGGACGAAGTCCGTCGCGGTGAGGATGCCCTCCAGGTGACCCTCCTCGTCGACGACGACCACGGAGCCGATGTTGTGTTCCAGAAGCTGTGCGGCCGCCTCGTCGAGTGGTGTGTGTGGTCTGACCGTCTCGACGGGTGCGGACATGAGTCGGCCGACGAAGATGTCCTCCATACCACGTGGCTCACGGCCACGGCTGATAAGAATTGGTACGCCGGAAGGAGAGACGGCGCGGCGCGGAGACGGTGCGCGGGCCTGCCGCGCACCGCACGCGCGAGCGAATCGGCTGGGGAGGAGGTGGCCTCACCGCGCCCGTACACGGGGGTCGTCCGGCCGCCCGTGCCCGTCTCGACGTGCTCCCGGACGACCCCCGACGGACACTACACTCGGACGGCCCCCGACGGACAACCTCCTCTGGACGTCTCGTTCCGGCCCGGCGTTCGTCGTCCGTCGCTCGTTCACACGCCGACGACGATGGGCACCGGGGTGAACGAGAGCACGCCGAGGACGAGAGTCAGGATGCCCAGGAGCCACCGCCCACGGCCCACGGGGGACGTGTCGAGGGGTGTCACCCCACCGACCCGGCCGAAGGCGAGGGCGATGAACCCCCAGAGTATCCAGATGCCCACCGCCTGGCCTCCCTCGAACACGTAGAGGTAGCCCGCGAGACCGAACAGCGCGGCGGGCACGAGCTTCTGTACCGTCGAGAGCGCGTCGCCGACGAGTGCGCGGGTGACGTGGGCGCCGTCGAGTTGCCCGACGGGGAGGAGGTTGAGGAAGGTGACGAACGCGCCGACCCAGCCGCCGACGACGACGGGGTTGACCATCACGCCCGGCTCCGCGTAGGTGAGCGGCTGGCCGACCCCCCACGCCACGAGCTGGATGAGCGGCGGGTAGCCGAGTTGGACCTGCGTCGCCGCGGTCGTCGCCCCGGCTCCCCCGACCATCGCGCCGGCCTCGATGGGCGGGAGCGAGACGCCGACGGCGGTCACGACGACGGTGGCGACGAGGCCTGCGAGCGGGCCGGCGACGCCGATGTCGAACAGCGCCCGTCGACTCGGGATGTGGTCGTTCATCCGGATGACGGCCCCGAGCGTCCCCAGGAGCGTGGGGACGGGGATGAAGTACGGGAGGGACGCCTCGACGTCGTGGTACCGACTCATGACGTAGTGGCCGAGTTCGTGGATGGCGAGCACGCCCAGCACGGAGACGGTGAAGGGCCACGCCTCGACCGCTCGCCACGGCTGTTCGGTGATGGGGATGCCGTACCAGCCCGCCCCCGCCAGGAGCGTCGTGACCACGGTGGCGACGAACAGCGCGACGTTCGTCCACGGGACGCCGTCGACGCCGGGCGAGCGCCGCTCGGCGACGAGGACGTGTTCGCCGAGGCGCCGTTCGACTCGGACCCGATAGCCGCGCTCGCGGAACGCCGGGGCGAGTCGCTGGACCACCGTCTCCTGTGACGCCAGCGGTTCGCCGTAGTACCTGACCTCCTCGTCGTCGTCGACGTCGACTTCGTAGACGTGGAAGTAGTCGGTGAACGCCTCCGGAGCGGGCGCGTCCGCCGGCAACATCTGCATCGGGCGTGTTAGGGACCGAACGGGTATAGGGATTACCGTGGACGGCGTCGCCGTCGTCCGACTCGAACGCTTTTACGCTCGACTCCCTCTCTAGCAGGTATGAAGCGGCTCCTCTCCAGTATCGGCATCGGCGCGGCGACCGTCGACACCATCCTCCCGCAGGCGGACGTCCGTCCCGGCGAGCAGGTCGGCCTCGACGTCGAACTGCTCGGCGGTGAGACCGCCCAGCGCATCGACGGCATCTACTTCACGCTCAAGGCCGCAGTCGACGGTGACGAGCGGGTCGTCGACCGAATCGACGTCGACGGCTCGTTCACCATCGACCCCGGTGAGGAACGGACCGAACGGGTCGACCTCCACGTGCCGCCGTGGACGCCCGTCACGGGCGGGGGGGTGCGCGTCTGGCTGGAGACCGGCGTCGACATCGACTGGGCCGTCGACCCGTCCGACTCCGACGACGTCGTGGTCGAACCGGGCCCCTACGTGGCGGCGCTGTTCGAGGCGGCGACCGACCTCGGCTTCGAGTTCGCCAGGTCGACGCTCGCCGAGACGCCGTGGCTCGACGACCGTCCGTTCGCACAGGCGCTCGCGTTCGAGCCCGGGCCGCGGTTCGAACACGACGTCGAGCGCCTCGTCCTCACGACCATCCCGCGCGAGGACGACCTCCGACTCTACATCGAGGTCCAGCAGCGCGACGACGTGGCAGACGCAGTCGGGCAGGACTTCAACGAGCAGGAACTCTCGGTGACGGTCACGTACGCGAACCCCGAGATGATCGCCCGCCGCATCACCTCGACCATCGAGGAGTTCCGGTAGCTCCGTCGGCCCCGTCCAGGGCCCCTCGTCGACCGACGAGGGAACCGTGCGCCTCGACTTTCGATTCGAAGGTATCGTGGTCCGAACGCGACAGTATCCGAACAGCAACCGCATTGAACCACGAGTGCGTATCTCTCACCGGCGTCGTGCCGAACGCACGACACAGGGGGATACGATGACCACAACTTCGACAGACACGCGACTCGTGACGCTCGTGCTCGCCGCGCTCGTACTGATCGTCCTCCTGCCACTCCTGTTCGTGGGTGGCGGGATGATGGGGTACATGGGTGGCGGGCCCATGATGGGTGGCGGCATGTGGGCCGACGGCTCGGCCCCAGGCTGGGTGTTCGTCGTCGGTGCGGTGATGCAACTGGCATTCCTCGCCGTCCTCGTCGGCGGAGCGTACCTCGTCTACCGGGCGGTGACCCGTGACGCCGACGAGGACGACGCGCTCGCCGAGTTACGGCTGGCGTACGCCCGCGGTGACCTCGACGACGACGAGTTCGAGCGGCGACGCGAGGTCCTCGAACGCGAGTGAGCGTGAGAGAACCAGTGACGCGAGGGTAGAGTCTGCGCTCGCGCCGTCGTGGCGTGCGACGTCGGACGCCGGTCCACCACCGACGACTGTGCGTAGTGCGTGCACACTCCGTGGATAGTGTCACCATTTATCATGAATGAGCGAGAACAGTGGCGAGTATGAGCAGTGAGACTTCCGAGGCCGACACGGTGGCGCTCGAACAACCCGGCATTGCCGAACTGGGCCTCCCCATCTCGGCGAAAGTCGTCCTCACGTCCATGGCCGGCGGCCTGCTCGGGACTGTGGCGATGCTCCCCGTGCTGGTCGGGGTCCCACAGGCGCTTGGGCTGTTCAGCACCGAACCGATCACCCAGTTCGCCGGCTTCGCGGCGTTCTTCGGCATCCAACCGACGGCCGCGCTCGGCATGGTTATCTTCGGCCTCGGCGGGACGTTCGTCCTCCCGCTCATCTTCCTCGTCGTCGGGTCGTTCCTCCCGCCGCGCGAACCGCGCTACCTCCGCGGGGTGACGTTCGCGGTGTTCTTCTGGACCGGGTTCGCGCCGGCGTTCTGGCCCGGGACCGGTGTGGCCGCCGTCGCCGTCTACCTCGTCGTCTCGCTCGTCGCTCACTGCCTCTACGGGGCGACGCTCGGGTACGTCCTCCACCGGACGACCGGTATCCCACAGCACGACGTCTGAGGCCCGGTCCGGCCGCTTCTGACGGGAATCGACTCTTCGAGTCTCACCACACTCCCGAAACCGCTAAGTATCGCCCTAATTATTATTGGTGAAGGTTGTGTGCTACCAATGACCATGATTGTACCACACGGGCTGCTCGGACTCGTCGCTCAGTCCGGCCTCATCCCCAGAGGGACACGGGTCTTCGTCTTCCAGCGCATCTTCGTCGTGTTCCTCGTCCTCGGCACGCTCGTCGGGGTAATCGTCATCGGCTACATGCTGTACAACGCGTACAAGTACCGCGACACGGGGCAGGAAATCGCCGACGCGGACCAGTTGACGCTGGGTGAACTCCCCTCCGGCGGCGGGAAGGGCAAGAAGCTGTTCACCTCCTTCGCGCTGAGCGCCGTCGTCGTCATCTCGCTCGTCGCGTGGACGTACGGGACGCTCCTCTACGTCGAGGAGGGGCCCTCACAGGCCGAGTCGCTGGAGATAGACGTCGAGGGCTACCAGTTCGGCTGGCGGTTCGTCTACCCGAACGGCCACGTCGAGGACTCGACTGCCGGCGGCGCGTTGCGCGTGCCGGCCGACCAGGCGGTCCGGTTACGCGTGACCTCGAACGACGTCTTCCACAACTTCGGCATCCCCGCGATGAAGGTGAAGACCGACGCCATCCCGGGCCAGACCTCCGAGACCTGGTTCGAGGCCTCGGAGACGGGAACGTACACGGCGAACTGCTACGAACTCTGCGGGGCCGGCCACTCCTACATGACCGCACAGGTCGTCGTGATGGAACCGGACGAGTACCGCGAGTGGTACACTAACCTCAACGAGAGCACGTCATGAGCGACACCGAACCCGACAGCGGACCCGACGCGAGCACCGACACCACGAACACGGACCGACGAGCCACGGACGGTGGTCAGCCCGACGGCGGCACCGTGAGCGGGGAACTCACGGTGCCCGGGGCCGAGACGACACACGACGACCACGGCCACGAGTTCCCCGGCACGAACTCCATCAAGCGGTGGCTCATCACGACCAACCACAAGGACATCGGCATCCTCTACGTGGTGACGTCGCTGTTCTTCCTCGTCCTCGGGGGTGTGCTCGCGTGGCTGATGCGCATCCAGCTGTGGGCGCCTCGTGCGGCGGGCGAGACGGTCATCAGCGCGGGCGCGTACAACCAGGCGGTCTCCGCACACGGACTGCTGATGGTCTTCTGGTTCCTCTCGCCGTTCGCGTTCGGCTTCGCGAACTACGTCGTCCCGCTTCAGATCGGGGCGAAAGACCTCGCGTTCCCCCGGCTGAACGCCCTCAGCTACTGGCTCTACCTCGCCTCTGGCCTGCTGTTCATGGTCTCGTTCTTCCAGGGCGGGACGTTCGCGGGCGGGTGGACCATGTACGCCCCGCTGAACGTCCCGACCTTCACACCCGACGTCGGGGCGTCGACCGCGGTGTTGGCGCTCACGCTGTTCGTCGCCTCGGTCACCGTCTCGTCGGTGAACTTCCTGACGACCATGCACCGGATGCGGGCGAAGGGGTTGACGATGCGGAAACTCCCGCTGTTCACCTGGTCTATCCTCCTGACCGTCTGGATGATGCTGTTCGCGTTCGCGGCGCTGCTCGCGGCGCTCATCATCCTCTCGTCGGACCGACTGCTGGGAACGACCTACTTCGCGATGGAGTCGCCGGCGGGGTCGCTGCTGTGGACCCACCTCTTCTGGTTCTTCGGCCACCCCGAGGTGTACATCGTCTTCTTCCCGGCGCTGGGTGTGATGGCCGAGTGCTTCCAGACCTTCACCGGAAGACGAATCGTCGGGCGCAAGTGGTTCATCGCCGCGATGGTCCTCGTCGCCCTGCAGTCGTTCGTGGTCTGGATGCACCACATGTTCCTGACCACCATCAACCTCCAGATCAAGACGCTGTTCATGGTGACCACCATCGGCATCTCGCTCCCGTTCGACCTGATGGTGTTCGCGCTCATCTACACCATGCTGAAGGGGCGGATTCGCTTCACCACGCCCTTCCTCTTCTCGTTCGGGGCGTTGCTGCTGTTCATCATCGGCGGCATCACCGGCGTCTTCCTCGGTGCGGTGGTGCTGGACTACGAGTTCAGAGGCACCTACTGGGTCGTCGCGCACTTCCACTACGTGATGGTCGGCGGCATCACCGCGCTGGTGGGCGGCCTCTACTACTGGTTCCCGAAGATGACCGGCCGGATGTACGACGAGTTCCTCGGGAAACTCCACTTCGGCGCCTACTTCGTCGGCTTCAACCTCCTGTACTTCCCGCTGTTCGTCGCGTGGGAGACGCCCAGGAGAGTGTTCGACTACGCCCCCGGCCTCGAGCCGTGGCACAAGATCGCGACGGTCGGCGCGTTCGTCCTCGGGCTGTCGTTCCTCATCATGTTCTACAACCTGGGCAAGAGCGCCTTCTCGGGCGAGCCGGTCGACGGCAACCCCTGGGAGTACGCGACCACCGCCGAGTGGGCCGTCGACTCCCCGCCGTCGCTCGAGAACTTCCCCGGGACGCCGACCTACGAGAACGGGAAACTCGAGTTCCTGAAACCCTCCTCGTCGACGGCGTCCTCGGGGGCGAGCGCACACACCGACGGCGGGACACAGACCGACGGCGGCGTGGCGGCGGGCGCCCGCGCCCTCGTCCCGGTCCGTGAAGTCGACACCGTCGAAGACGACGTCCACGCGGACCACGCGAGCATCTGGCCGCTCGCGTTGAGCGTGGGGATGTTCTTCCTCTTCCTCGGCCTGTCGGGTGTCCAAGAGGCCTCGTTCGGCGAGGGGATGATGGCGAACGTCTACATGGCTTCGGCGGCCCTCGGCGGTGCCGTCACTGTCGGTTCGTTGCTGTCGTGGGGCCTCGAACCCTTCACGGCCTTCCCCGGCGGCGAGGGCGAGGCCTGGCCGTTCGGCGGTATCGAGAACGGCAAAGTGGGGATGTGGATATTCCTCGCGAGCGACATCGTCCTCTTCGGCGGGTTCATCGGCGCGTACGTCTTCACGCGCGTCGCCTTCGGCTGGACCGCCTGGGAGCCCGTCCCCAGCAACCCCATCCCCGGACTGATGAACACCTATCTCCTCCTGACGAGCAGTTTCACCGTCGTCCTCGCGCTGGTCGCGGCCGAGAAGAAACACAAGTGGGGCGTCGTGGTGACGCTCACGGCCACGTTCCTCTTGGGACTGGGCTTCCTCGGCAACAAGGCCATCGAGTGGAGCCACCTGTTCCACGAGGGGCTGTGGCTGTCGACGAACGTCCGGACGTCGACGTTCTTCCTCACCACGGGCCTGCACGCGGCACACGTCATCGTCGGCCTGTTCATAACCCTCTTCCTCATCGCGCGCGCTTGGCGAGGCGCGTACCTGGAGGACAACCGCTCGCTCGAGTACTTCGGCCTCTACTGGCACTTCGTCGACATCGTCTGGCTGTTCCTCTTCCCGCTGTTCTACATCCTGTGAGGTGACCAATCATGACATCAACCAAACTGTACACGGCAATCTACGCGGTGTTGTTCGTCTCGGCGACGGTGCAGGTGCTGGTCGAGTTCGCCGGCCTCTCGTACTGGCTGGCGTTCGGCCTCATCATGGTGCTGTCGGCCGTGAAGGCGGTGTTCGTCGCGGCGTACTTCCAGCACCTCCGGTGGGAGCCACGCTCGCTGACGTACCTCGCCGGTATCGGGCTCGCGGCGGCGCTGGCGCTCACCCTCGCGGCGTCGTACTCTATCCTCTGACGCGTCGGCCGACGGCGCGTCTCCGACCGTTTCCGTCTCCTCCGTCCGTCCGCCGTCGGTGTGGACGTCGACTCCTCCCCTGGTTCGGTCTCGGCCGTCGCTCGAGGACGGTCAGCACGTCGCCGCTCCGCCGCCCGACTCGGCCATCCGCCAGACGGTGAGCACGCCTCCCAGTCCGAGCGCGACGGCGAAGCCGAACACCGCGGTGTACGTTCCGGCCGTCGCCACCAGTTCCCCGACTGCGACGGGTGCGACGAACGACCCCAGCCACCCCGCGATGCTCGCGAGCGACACCGCGGTGCCCGCGACGGAGGGGGCGGCGAACTCCTGGACGGACTGGTACAGCAGTCCGATCTGGAGCTGGATGAAGACGCCGGCGAGGACGAGCACGCCGACCAGCGCGGCGACGGTGGTGCTGTAGAGCATGGCGACTGCGAGCACGCTCGCACCGGTGAACGAGGCGGCGAACACGGGACGCCGTCGGTGCTCCAGCCACCCGTCCGAAACCCACCCACCGGCGGGCCGGGCGAGGATACCGATGGCCGGGAACAGCGCGACGAACGAACCGCTCTCGGCGAGCGAGATGCCGAACTGGCTGGTGATGTACGTCGGCATCCACGAGTTGAACACCATGTACAGCGAGTAGCCCAGGAACGTCACCACGACGACCGACCAGACGTTCCGGTTGCCGAACACCCGCGTGAGGTCGCTGAGTGCCGGCGGACTCGTCGACGTGCCGGAGCGGGAGACGCCGCTCGTCACGACGAAGAACGCGGCCGAGACCACCAGCACTGCGGTGCCGAAGACGGGGAACACCCCCGGCCAACCGACGACGCTGGCGATGCGAGGCGCCCCGAACTGTCCGAGCGCGTACCCCGCCGGGTATCCAGAGACGATGACGGACGTCGCCGTCGCCCGCTGTCTCGGGGGGAACGCGTTCGAGGCGACGTTGACGCTCACCACCCACAGGATGAACATCCCGACGCCGGCGAGTAACCGTGAGGCGGTGAGTAACAGGACGCTGGCTTCGGTGGCGGCCAGCCAGTCGCCCGCGCTGCCGACGAAGAGGACGGCACCCGCGAACGGGACGATGCTCCGCGTTTCGATGCGGTCGAGGTAGATTCCCACCGGGAGGCCGATTACCGTCGCGGCGACCTGTGGCATCGAGACGAGCGACGCGGCCGTGGCCTCGCCGATTCCGAGGTCCTCGATTATCAGCGGGAGGATGCTTGCCGGCGTAATCAGATAGGCCCCGACGAACAGGAGCATCACCCACCCGACTGCGAGGGTCGTCCCCTGCGTCGCCGACAGCCCCCGGAACAGATGGCTCTCGGCCCGGTCGGTATCGGTCACACTGACGCTATCACGAGTCGCGTGTAAACTCTGTCGGTCTCCCGTACGACCGGGTGTCCGGTCGGGTTCGGGCGCCGGTACGCCCGGCCCCTCCGGGTCGCTCAGAACGGGCCGACCCCGAAGACGACCACGAGGTAGTAGACGGAGACGGCGAGCATCACGGCGCCGGTGACGCGGTTGACGAGCGACCGGTGGCCGGTGAGGCTCCGCATCACGCGCGCCTGCCACCGGCCGGAGACAGCCGCCAGCGCGACCAGTGGGGCGGCGATACCGCACCCGAAGGCGAGGAAGTTCAGGAGGCTCCCGACGGGGTCGGTGAAGAGGAACGCCCGGGCGAAGAAGACGGCGACGAACCCGGGGTTGCAGGGGACGACGATGGCGCCGAAGAAGAAGCCGTAGCCGAACGCCGACGCCATCGGGTGGCTCGTCTGCGGTGGCTCGACGCTCGGGAGGAGGTGACCGAACTCGACGTCGGCGAGCAACAGCAGACTCGCGACGGCCAGGAGGCCGAACGCCACGGGCGAGACGACGCCGACGACCCGCGTCAGCGACGACTCGAGGAGCGTCGTGAACACCAGCCCCAGGCCCAGCATGAACGAGAGGACGCCCGCGGCGACGAGGACGCCCGAGAGCGAGATGGAGAGCCGCGTCTCCCCCTGGTTCGAGAGGTACGCGAGGAAACTCGGGTACAGCGGGAGGACGCAGACGGCCGTCAGCGGAGTCGCCAGTCCGAGGGCGAACGAACTCCCCAGTTGGGCGGCCGTTGCCATGCTAACACCGGTCTAACGCCGCCGCGAGGGCGTCGGCCGACTTCACGCCCCGCCCCTCGACGAGCGACACACTCCCCCCCGAACAGACAGTCACGACGGGTGCCGCCGGCGCGTTGGTGACGACGGGCCCGAACTCCTCGACGAGCGCGCGTGTCATCGACGGCGGAGCGACGGCGTAGTGCCAGTCGAACCCGTGCTCGCTCGCGTGCTCGCGGACCTGTTCGGCGTCCTCGTTCGGGTCGACGTTGAGGCTGACCGCCACGACGTCGTTCCTCCGGTCGGTGAGCACGCCCATCTCCTCCTGCTGGTTCGTGCAGACGGGACACCAGACGGCGAAGAACTCGACGAGGACCGGTCGCCCGTCGAACCCCTCGATGGAGAAGGACTCGCCGGTGGTGACGTCCGTCAGTTCGACGGCGCGCCAGTCGTCGACGGCTCCCGGCGTGGCCGTCGTCCGCTCGCCCGGTGTGGCCGTCGCTCCCCCTGTCGCCGACGTCGTGGCGTCCCCGCCGCCCGACGTACAACCGGTGAGGGCGGCGAGGAGCACCCCGACACCGCCGCTGAGTACCGTTCGCCTCGACGGACCCCCTGTCGTGGATGACATCGACACGACAGGAAGGACGCTCACCGGCCGCATAGCCGTTTTTCAAACTCTCTACCAAATCTCACTCCACTCGTCGGCGTCGGCGTCGGTGGCCGCCGTGGCCGACGGACGGGCCTCAGTCGTCGCTGGGCCGTCGGTAGCCCTCGCTGGTCGACTCGGTGACGGCCTCGGGTCCGACGAACCGGTCGTGGCGGTACTGACACGGCTCGCAGAAGAACTGGGCGAGTCCGGCCGGCTGTGTGCCGCTGAACACCATCTCGGAACCACACGCGGGGCAGTCCATCGGTGGGATCGCCGGTGGACGCTCAGGAACTATCATTACAGTCTACCCCGGAGGGCCGACGACTGATAACCTTTGCCGATACTGTAAAAACCGCCCCGGCCGGGCGGATTCGGGAAGTGACGGTCCGGCGGCGGCGCGTCGACGTCGTTTGGACGACGGGGCGACAGTACCCGTCGCGTCGCCGCGAGGGTGCACGGTCACCGAGACGACCGGTTACGTCTCGATGAGTCGGTCGTAGCGGTAGTCGCACACCTCACAGAAGAACTGCGCGAGGCCGGCCGGCTGTGTCCCACTGAAGAGCATCTCCGTCTCACACGAGGGACAGTACTGGGAGGCGACATCGTCGGGCCGTTCTATGTTCATGCGTGGTACTGTCTTGCGGGTTCGTGTATTAAATTCTATCCCTTGCTCCTCGAATTTTCTCTCGCTTTCCGTGGATTTTGTCTGTGACGTTTCGGACGAAACCACGGTCGACGGAGTTCCGTCTCCCGGACGAGCGTGGGGATTGAAACCGTCCGGGTGCGACGCGACGGTATGGACGCGACGGCCGGGTCGGCGCCCGACGGAGGGGAGACGAGCGGACTGGACCGGACCGCACTCGCCTACGCACTGCTGTTCTCGGTGCCCGTCTGGGTCGGTGTCACGGTGATGATGCTGAAGGTGACCGGCGGCCGTCCACTCGTGCTCGTCGTCGCTCCGGGATTCGCCCTCGGTGGCGGCGTCTTCGCGCTCGTCCTCCTCGCCACGCGCGGGGGGTACGACACGACGTGAGCAGCGCGTCGCTCACACCATCTCGTCCCGTTTCGCCCGCGCTCGCGAGTGACGGAGCGCCGAACCCTCCCGGGGAGAGCGCCGGGTCGACGGCGCGTCGAACGGTCACTCCTCTCTCCTCTCGTGTCTTGTCGTGTCTCGTCACTCCCCACGTCTGGACTGTCCTTCCTCTCCCTCGTCGGCTCCCCCTTCGAGCGCCCCGTGTGGCCCCACACTCCGGTGGTCACGCGCCGGCCGGTTACAGGTCGGACTTGAGTCGGACCTGGTCGTCGGTGACCGTCGCGACCGCTTCCTCCTGGAGCGGGTAGCCATCGTCGTCGTCGATGTTCTCCCACCCGAGGGCAGCGGTGATTTTCGTCGTGATGCCCGGCTCGGGGTCGACGTACGCCGTGCCGTGTTCGACTGCGCTGACGATACCAACGTCGTCTCCGTTGCCGTTGACGACTGTCTTTCCGACGTCTTCGTCGGAGAATTGGACTGATTGCATCGCGTCTTCGCATTCCGTCGCGTCCACATTGCCCGCACTGCTTGCGCGTGCGTCTGCCGTTCGCGGTGGCCTTCACGCTCGGCCGACTTTCGCCCCGTACCGAAGCTAGTGACAAGCAAGCGAAAACTTCTCGTATCTCCGGCGTCGGCCTTACGCCGATGCCAACAATCGTCTCCGGCACTATCCCCGCGGACGAGTTCGCGCTCAGCCACTCGCTGCAGACGCTCCCGGAGCTGATGTTCGAGGTCGAGCGGGTCGTCTCGAGCGGTGAGGACGCGCTGATGCCGCTCCTGTGGGCTCGCGGCGCCGACATGGAGCGTGTTCAGGAGACGCTGGAAGAGGACCCGACGACCGACCAGGTCGAACTCCTCGGAGACTTCGGCGACGAGTGGCTGTTCCGCATGCAGTGGGTGCGGCACATCGACCTGATGATGCAGATGCTCATCAACAGCGAGGCGACGGTACTCGACGCGGTCGGTCACGAGAACCGCTGGCGGGTTCGTGTGCTCTACCCCCGTCGGTCGCTCTTCTCGAAGACGCACGACTTCTGTGAGGCGCACGGACTCACCTTCGACGTCAACGCGATTCGCGAACTCGATGCGGAACCCGCCGGGCGGTACGGACTCACGAAGGACCAGTACGACGTGCTCGCCACGGCGACGTCCAAAGGCTACTTCGAGGTGCCACGCAACGTGACGCTGCAGGAACTCGCCGAGGACTTCGACGTCTCCCACCAGGCAGTCTCCGAGCGCCTGCGACGGGCGGTGAACGCGCTCGTCGAGGACACGCTGTTCGTCGGGCTCAACGAGCAGGAGTTCGACCAGTGACGCCGCCGCCAACGCTTAATACTGTGTAGTGGTACCAGTTCACACATGGCCGAGTCCGTCTGGGTCCCGCTCGTCGGTGCCACCGTGGGCGCCGTCGGGCTGGTGACCGTCCTCTTCGCGCTGTACAGCCGGAACCGCCCCTCCGCGCTGCAGGGACCGCTCGGAACCGGCGTCTCCCTGCTCACCATCACCGCCGGCGTGGCCGTCCTCCTCGTCGGCGAGGCGGCACACGGCGCGGGCGTCCTCGTCTACGTCGGCGGCGTCGTCGCCCTCGTCGGGGTCGCCCTCCTCACCGGTATCGTCGCCGCGGTCCCGCACCCGGAGGGCGACGCGGAGGCCAGTCACTGACAGGCCCCTGACGGGGCGTCCGTCCACCGATCACGAGCCGAGACCGGTCGGGCCGCCCGCTCAGCCGGCGAGGCTGAACGCCACGATCGCGGAGATGATGAACGCCGCGTACAGCGCCCCGAGCGCGAACAGCACCTTCAGGTGGTAGACGAACAGGTCGTCGGACTCCTCGTCGACCACCGTCTCGTACCGCTCCCGTTCCGTCGGCGTCGCCCGCTCCGGATGCGCCTCGACGACGTGGAGCACGCGGAAGCGTTCGCGGCGGAACGGACGCTCACAGTACGGACAGGTCGCCTCGGGGGTCTCCCCGTCGGGGACGGCGGTTTCGGGAACGACGCGGTACTGGTTCTGGTTCATGATGGTGTGCGGTCAGGTGACGGGTGCGGCGAACGGCTGGGCGACGATCCAGAGGCTCGTCATCGTGTAGACGACCATCACGACGACGAACGGGTACTGGCTCCGGATGGGCTGGAGCCGTCCGGGGAAGAGTTCGAAGGCGCGAGCGTGCGCGACCCACACGGCCAGGAGGTGACCGGCGACGACGAAGCCCAGCTGGAGGCTCCCGAACCACCCCGGCAGCGTGAGGAGCGGGACGCTCGCGGGCGCGGAGAGGGGCGCGAGTGCAAGCGTCCCGAGCGCCGGTGCGAGCGAGAGGAAGTAGCCGAGGAAGTGCGCGACGTGGTAGCCCGCGGCGATGGGGACGAGCGCGGGGGCGAACCACCCCGAGACGAACCGGGCGCTGACGTACGTCTCGGCCGTCCGACCCACGAACCGCGTCGAGACGCGGTACGCGAGGAGGAAGCAGCCGAAGCCGACGACGGCCGTGACGAGGTGAGTGACGAGCGGCGGTGTCGGCAGCGCACGGACGACGCCGTTCCACGCGGGTGTCGAGACGAGGCCGTCGTACGTCGTCACCCAGAGGAGCGCGACGACGAACGCGACGTCGTCGCGCCCCATCGGACGGGGGTACCGGACGAGCGCCGTCCCCGGGAGCACCAGTGTCGCGCCCGTGTCGGGATCGGCACCCGGGGCCGCACTCTCCCGTCGTCTCACGCCGGACTCCTCGCGCGTGTCGACGTCCGGGTCCTCCTCCTCCCGTTCGTCCGGGAGGGCGACGCCCCCGTCGTGGGTCGGTCGTCGCGCGGGGAGAGCCGTCGGACGGTCGGCCGTCGGGTCACTGCGCTGGAGCGGCGCCACGAGGCCGTAGAGTCGGAAGACGCGTGCGACGGGGTCGACCCGGTCGAACCACGGGGGGCCGTAGACGGCCGCCCCGACGAGCGTGACGAGGGTGTAGCCGGCGACGACGGCGACGAGCGTCGTCGGACGCTCGCCGACGGGGCTGACGACTTCGAGCCACACGAGCGCCAGGAGGCCGACGACGCTCGGCCACGCACCGAGCGACTCGGGGAGGTCCCGCGCGCTGTCCGACGCCGACTCCCGCACCCGTCCGACGAGCGACGAGAGCGTCAGCCAGGGATTCACGAGTGGCCAGCTGTCCGCGACGAGATACGTCGACATGGTGTAGCCGGCCCACCAGCCGACCCACACGGTCAGGACAGCGAGGTTCAACAGCGGGTCGCGCGGCCCGACGACGCCGACGACGAGGACCGTGAGGAGACCGACGACGCCGAACGCCCGGACGACCGGTACGAGACGGCGAGTGCCCCCGACGGGCAGACGGTGCCGGTAGTCGTTGACCTCCCTGATGACGTCGTGGTCGGTCACGAACGTGGCGAAGAGGAACGAGGCGGCGACGATACCGCCACCCGTGACGACGACGAGCCAGAACGGCGCCTGAGCCGACTGGAGCGACCCGCTGAGCGAGCCAGCGTGCGCCAGTACCGGCTGGGTGAACCACACGAGGACAGCGAGGCTGCCGACGAGCGCGCCGGTCACGCGTGCGTCCGAGGACCGTCGCCGTCCGAGGGGAGAGGTGGGAGGCATCGGCCAGACGGTCCTCACGACGCCCCACCGAGACTGGGTCGCAGCGCCAACAGGAGGACGCTCCCGACGAAGACGGCTGTCGAGAGGTCGACCGAGAGTGTCGAGAGCGCGGCGACGACGCCCGCACCGCCGACGAGGCCGGCCGAGAGCGACCCCACAATGGGGAGCGTACAGCTCAGACAGGAGCCGAGGCCGAGCAGACCCGAGACTGCGGCGCTCGCGAGGTCACAGAGGGCAGCGTACACCAGATACGACAGCGCGAGGTAGCCGACGACGCGGAAGGGGACGAGGTTGAGCGTGACCCCCGCCCCGGCGTAGCCGACGCGGGGCCCCCACCCCGGGACGGTCATCGTCACCTGGAGCCCGCGGACGTGTGCGTGGGTGTGCCCGTGTGCGTGGTGCCCCGCCGTGCCGATGAGGCTGGCGACGTCGACGCTCACGAGTCCGGCGAGTCCGGCGAGGACGAGGAAGTAGAGTCCGGCGAGGACGCCGGCAACGACCTGCGCCCGGCGACTCGCGGGCCGCGGCGTGACGTGGACGACGCCGACGACGCCGACGTTGATCCAGACGAACGGGTAGAGCAGGTAGCGAAGCGACCCCACATCGGTGTTCGAGAGCAGCAGGTAGCCGACGAGACCGGCCGCCTCGACGGTGACGAGGAGCGTGAGCCACCACAGTTCGGGCCGCTGGAGCCACTCGGTCCCGGGCGAGACGCGCGTCTGGTGTCGCATCGGCGGCGGCTCAGAACATCCCCATGAGCTTCGCCACGAGGACGAGGATGAACGCCAGTCCGAGCACCCACGACCCGAGCGCGGCGGCGGCGGCGTTCCCGAGGCCACGACCCCGTGCGGCGATGAACGTCCCGAAGAAGAGGTAGCCGACGGCGACTGCTCCGCCGGCGACGACGAGGACGACGCCGCCCAGTTGGACGGTCGACTCGGAGACGCCACCCCCGACGAACGCCAGCGTCGCGCCGCCGAAGACGGCGATGGCCGCGACGAACGCGAGTATCCACACCGTCGGATTCTCGGCCAGGTCGACCAGTCCGGCGCGGCCGCCCCTCACGGTACCCCCGAGTGGTGCGGGCGTGTACTGCCGCCACCCGCGGCCGCTCAGGAAGACGACCGTCGCGACGAGCACTACCCCCGTCAGGACACTGAGAAGGAACGTCGATTGAGCCATGTGAACAACCCTCTATAACGATTGATTATTCTACACCAGGATATAAATCGTTCGGCGAGCGGGGTCGGCCGCTGCGTCTGACGCCCACCCGGCCTCGGTCGGACCGTACGGCCACCACGTGCAGGTGGCGAGGACACTGCGCCCACGACAATATATATGCTCGGCAGTCCAAGGCGGTAGACAACGTGTACGGGAACCACCATCCCCGTCGCTCCGAGACGGGACCAGTCGCTGGTGTGGACCGCCACAGATGACCGCCGCAACCGTCGGTCGGGGGGTCCCTCCCCGTCGCGGTCACGGTCCCTCCGGCGCTGTCGTCCGAGGCCGCCGACGGACGACCGGAGGGCTGCGATGAGCTCGGCGACGACCCGTTCCCTGCTGGACGCGCTCTCGGACCTCTTCTTCGTCTTCGACGAGGACGGCGAACTGGTCGAGTGGAACCAGACGGCAGCCGAGGTGACGGGCTACACCGACGCGGAACTCCGCTCGATGTCCCCGCTCGACTTCTTCGAGGGCGAGGACGTCGACGCGATCGAGCGTGCGGTCCGGGACGTGTTCGAGACGGGAGAGGCGACCGTTCGGGCGGACCTCGTCGCCGCCGACGGCGAGCGAACGCCGTACGAGTTCAGCGTGTCGCGGCTCGTCGACGCGGACGGCGAGCCGGTCGGGTTCGCCGGTATCGGCCGTGACTTCTCCGAGACGGCACGCGAGCGCGAGCGACTCCGCCGGCGCGAGCAGACGTTGCGGACGATGCACGAGGTAATCGCCAACCGGGACACGGCGTTCGAGGAGCAGGTCGAGGCGCTGCTCGAACTCGGCCGGGCGGAGGTCGGCGTCGACTACGGCACGCTCTCGCGTATCAGCGGCGACGACTACGTCTTCGAGGTGGTGAGTGCGGACGACGAGGCCATCGAGGCCGGCGACGTCATCCCCGTCTCCGTGACGAACTGCGAAATCGTCGCCACGACCGAGGAGACGTTGGTCGCCGGTGACGTGGGCCGCGACGTCGCCGACGCGGACGAACGGGCCGGCTACACCGAGTGGGGGATCGAGTGCTACCTCGGTGCGCCCGTCTTCGTCGACGACGAGGTGTACGGCACCTTCTGCCTGTACGGGACGACCCCACGGACCGAGCAGTTCTCCGAGTGGGCGGTGACGCTCGTCGACCTGATGAGTCGGTGGGTGAGCTACGAACTGCAGCGGCAGTCGACCCGCGAGCGCCTGCAGCGGCAGAACGAGACGCTCGAACGGTTCACGTCGATGGTCTCACACGACCTGCGGAGCCCCCTGAACGTCGTGGACGGGTCGCTCGAACTGGCCGAGCGGACGGGCGACGCCGAACACTTCGCGCGGTGTCGCCGGGCCGTCGAGCGTATGGACGCGCTCGTCGGCGACCTGCTCTCGCTCGCCCGTGCCGGGATGGAACTCCGCGAGCAGACCGACGTCGAACTCGGGAGCCTCGCCCGCGAGTGCTGGCAGACGGCGCCGACGGCCGAGGCGACGTTACGGGTCGAGACCGAGGCCGTCGTCCGTGCCGACGAGGGACGCCTCCGGCAGCTCCTGGAGAACCTGTTCCGGAACGCGGTCGAGCACGGCTCGACGGGCGCCGCTGACGCCGACTTCGGCGCTCACGCGGACGCCGACTTCGGCGCTGACGACCCGGCCGAGGGCAGCGTGACGGTGAGCGTCGGTGACCTGCCGGACGGCTTCTTCGTCGCGGACGACGGCCCGGGCATCCCCGAGTCGGAGCGCGAGCGCGTCTTCGAGAGCGGCTACTCCTCGCAGCGGGAGGGGACCGGCTTCGGACTCGACATCGTCCGGCGCGTCGCCGACGTCCACGGCTGGGAGGTGACGCTCACCGAGAGCGAGACGGGCGGGGCGCGTTTCGAGTTCACCGGCGTGACCCGCTCCGAGTAGTGCACTCCGTGCAACCAGTCTGCTGACTCTCAGTACCCGGCCCGACGGGCGACTCCCGGACTGGTCGTGGCTCTCCGTCTGGGCGCTCGACGTCCCGTTCTCACCATCCGGGGCGTCGCCCGGGACGGCTCAGTCGACGATGTCGACGCCACGGAACTCGAACTGCGCCCCGCCCGTCTCGCTCTCGGCCGCCGCCACCGTCCATCCGTGTGCCTCGGCGATGCGCCGGACGATGCTCAGGCCGAACCCCGTGCCACCGGCCGAGGACTTGTGTCCCGGCTCGAACACCGTCTCACGTTCCGATGCCGCGATGCCCGGTCCGTCGTCGGCGACGTAGATGCCGTCCTCGCCGAGCCGGCCGACGCGGACGGTCACGTCCGGCCCACCGTGGGTGATACTGTTGCTGAACAGGTTCTCGAAGACGTGTCTGAGCCGGTCCCGGTCGCCACGGACGGTGAACTCGTCGTCGACTTCGAGGGTCGCGTCGGCCACGTCCACCGTGCCCCAGCACTGGCCGACCAGTCCGGTGATGGACATCGACTCGGTCTCCGCGACGGTCTCGCCGTGTCTGGCGAGGGTCAGCGTGTCGTCGACGATGGCCTCGATTCGCAACAGCGACCGCATGAGGGGCGGGAGGTGTCCGCTCTCGGACTCCTCTTCGAGCAGCTGGACCCGCCCGAGCGCGACGCTGAGCGGGTTGCGGATGTCGTGTGAGATGACGCTCGCGAACTCGTCGAGTCGCTCGTTCTTCCGGCGGAGCTCCTGCTCGTACTCGACCTGTTCGGTCACGTCGCGCGCGATCCCGACGATTCGGGTCACCTCGCCGTCGACGACGACGGGTGCGAGCTTCGTCTGCCAGGTCCGCGCGCCACCGGGGAGCGCCAGCACCTCCTGGTAGGTGATCGGCTCCGCCGCCTCGACACACCGACGGTAGTTCCGCGCGACTTCGGCGCCCGTCTCGGGACCGAGCGCCTCCCGCGGCGTCTTCCCCTTCAGCTCCGCCGTCGTCAGGCCGGTCTGTGACTCGTGTGCCGGGCTCAGTCGGGCGTACCGGAACGTGACGTCGTCGCCGTCGGACTCGACGTCGATGAGGAAGATGGCGTCGTCGGCGTTGTCGAAGACGGCGCGGTACTCCTCGGTGAGCGCCGCCCGCTCCTGTTCGCGCCGTTTGCGCTCGGTGATGTCGCGGGTGACGACGACGACGCCCTCGACGTCGCCGTCGTCGAGTCGGTTCACGCAGGCCGACTCGAGCCACACCCACGTCCCGTCACCCCGTCGGCCCCGGTACTGGACGACCTGGTCCTCCTCGGGGTTCGCGAGCGCCCGTTCGAACGCCCGCTCGGCCGCGTCGCGGTCGTCGGGGTGGATGCGCTCGAACGCGTCCCGTCCGACGAGGGTCTCCGGTGGGACGTCGCCGGTCCGACCAGCCGCCCCGCTGGCGTACCGGATGACGCCGTCGCTGTCGACGACGCTGGTCGTGTCGGAGCTGTTCTCGACGAACGCGCGGAAGCGTTCGAGTTCGCGCTCGCGCTCCTTGCGCTCGGTGATGTCCTGGAAGACCCCGCGGAGCACCGTCCCGTTGGAGTCGTCGCCGACGACCGCTCCGCGGGTTCGCACGTCGCGCACCTCCCCGTCGGTTCGCACGATGCGGAGGTCGAGGTCGTACCGCTCACCGTCCTCGACGGCCGCCGTGATGACCTCGCGGTCGTCGGGGTGGTAGAACTCGATGGCCTCCCCCACCGTCGGCTCGTACGACGCGTCCACGCCGTGGATGGCGCGGACGCCGTCGGACCAGGTCAGCCGGTCCGCCGCCGGTTCGTACTCCCACACGCCGACGTCGGCGAGTTCCTGGACGCTGTCGAAGAGGTACTCCTGTCGTTCGAGTTCGCGCTCGCGCTGCTTCCGGTCGGTGACGTCGATGAGCGTCAGCGACAGGCCGCCGTCGTCGTCGGGGTGGGCACGGACCTCGAACCACCGGTCCCGCTCGGCGTCGTACCGTTCGAGCGTGGTCGGCCGTCCGTCCGCCATCGCCGCCTCCAGTTCCTCCTCGACGGCCCGTCCGTCGTCGAACGCCTCCCCCACCCTCGTCCCGCGCAGCGACTCCGGCGTCCGGCCGAGTATCGTCGCCGCCGCTTCGTTGACGGCGGTGTACCGGAGGGCAGCGTCCAGTGCGGCGACGCCGTCGGTGACACGCTTGAGCGCGTCACGGAGGAGCAGACTCCCCTCGGCTGAATCCTCCCGTTCCATGTAGTGCGTTGAGGGCGCGCGAGAATAAGCTTAAGTGAGACTGAATGACACGACCGACGGGAGGAGCCGGTCCGTCGGTCGGCGCTCGCTCCTTCACCTCGTCGCTCACGCCGTGTAGGGGTCGATGCCGTCTGCGCTCCGTCAGCGCGCGCCGCCACCCGGTATCCGTCCACGGCCCTCGCCGACAGCCGTCGTCCCGCGCGCGTAGTGCACCAACGCCCGCGAAACGCCGTCGTCGGGGCGTCGTGCGCCGTCCGTGTCGAAGACGCGACCAGGACCACGGTCCGTGTCGGTCGGACGTCTGACGGAGGTTCAAGTACCGGTGGGCGGTAGCTCCCCGCACGCGTCCCGGGAGAGACACGACAGACGATGGGTATCCTCACACGACTCAGATCCTTCCTGTTTCCGGACTCGGCGCCGGCGGTCATCGGGCTGTACGGTCCGCCGAACGCCGGCAAGACGACGCTCGCGAACTGCATCGCTGCGGACTGGGCCGACGTCACCGTCGGCGAGGCGAGCGAGGTCCCTCACGAGACACAGCGCGCCCAGCGCGCGGAGGATATCGAGATCGACCACGAGGCGGGGAGCGTCACGGTCAGCGTCGTCGACACGCCCGGCGTCGCGACAGAAGTCGACCACGCCGCCTTCTTCGACCACGGCCTCGACGAGGCCGACGCGCAGGAACGTGCCCGCGGCGCGACCCGCGGCATCGGCGAGTCGATGCGCGTCCTCCGCGAGGAGGTCGGCGGCGTCATCTACGTCCTCGACGCGACGACGGACCCCCGCGCACAGGTGAACGACATGCTCCTCGGTATCGTCGAGAACCAGGGACTCCCGCTCGTCGTCGTCGCCAACAAGGTGGACCACGCCGACGCCGACGCCGATGCCGTCGTCGACGCCTTCCCGCACCACGACGTCGTCCCCGTCTCGGGGCTCACCGGCGAGAACACCGAGGCGCTGTACACGGCCATCGCGGAGCGGTTCGGCTGACTCGGTTCTCGCTCACTCCGACGAGTTCCCCTCCGCGTCCGCGTCCGTCTCCGACGGGTTCTCCCGCTCTCGCCCCGGAACCCCGGTGAGCGCGGTGGGCGGGTCGGAGGGGAGTTCGCCACCCCCGCCACCGACGTCGACGACGACGTCGTCCTCGTCGGCGACCGGTTCGGTTCGCCGCTGTCGGCTGGTGTCGGTCGCTTCGGCGGGTGAGCCGGTCGTCTCCGCCTCGGGGACTGTGTCGGCCGCGTTCGCCTCGGTGGGCGAGTCGGCCGCGTCCGGTTCCGCGGACGAACCGGTTGGTGCGTCGGTCGACTCGGAGTCGGTCACCGTCGCCTCGCCCGTCGGCGTCTCGTCGACGCGGTCGAGTCGGTCACGAATCGTGTCGGCGAACTCGGCCGAGTCGTACACCGACCGGACCGTGACCGACAGGTCACCGCTCGCACCCGCCCGGACGGCGACGTTGCCGAGTCCGAAGAGGGCCTCCCACGCCGACTGCCGTTCCTCGACGGCGCGGACCTTGTCGAGCGGAATCTCGGTCCGCACCAGCGACAGGAACCGGTACTCCTCCAGCATCCGTCGGTTCGTGAGCAGGTAGGTCGTGAGGGTGTTCCGCCAGTACTGGTGGAGGCCCGTCGACAGCAGGGAGAGACCGACCCCGAGTGCCACGGTGGGGTAGACGAGCGGCCGTTCGGTGGCGTACAGCACGAACAGCCCCGCCGCGAGGAACGGCACCCCGGCGAGCGCCTTCGCGAGCGCGCTCCGCTGGGCGGGGTTGCGGTCGGCGACGACCCACTCGTCGGCCCGCATCGTCGGTCGGTCCGGCATCGCGACGAACTGGACGTAGACGCCGAAGCCGGCGACGAACAGGCCGAAGACGGCCAGCGCGGCGCCGGCAGTCGGTGGCACGGTTGGCTGGGTCGCCGTCAGGGGGTACTGTGTCTGGAACGCGAGGAGGTAGCCGCCGACGACCACGAACGGGAGGCTGAGGAGTGAACTCCAGACGGCCGGGAGGCCGCGCGTCATCGTCGCCCCCGGTACATCTCGTAGACGATTCCGAACCCCGAGAGGAGGACCCCCAGGAGTGTGAGCGACATCTCGTCGAGGGGGCTGCCGCCACACGCGCTGAAGAACCCGCGCTGACAGGTCGCGTCGCCGTCGGGGGTCACCGTCGCCGCCGGCGTCGGCGTCGGGGCGGTCGGTGACGGGGCTGGTGCGGACGCGGCCGTCATCGCCGTCACGGTGAACGTCGGGTGCGGCGTGGTCGGTGTGGCCGTCCGCGTCGGGGCGTGGACGGTCACGGGTCGCGTCACGAGCGACTCGTCACCGACGCGGACGCTGTGGGTCGTCCGCTGCGACGACAGCGGCACGGCCGCCCGCCTGACGTCGTCGTACCCCGCCCGGAAGCGTATCGTCCGCTGTTCGCTGATGGGCACGCGGACCCACTCGGTCTCGACGACCGACCCGTCGACCCAGTAGGCCACCTGCCCCTCGAAGTGCGCCGTGTCGACGTTCCGCACCGTGAGGGTCACTCCGTGTGCGTCGCCGGGGCGGACGTCGTCGGCCGTCTCGAACGACTCGACTGCCAGCGACGACGCGTCGGCGCGCGGTCGCTCGACGACCCGGACTGCACCACCGGCGCGGTCACCGCCGGTGACGACGGCGTGGTCGGACGTCGTCTCGTGGTCGACCGGACCGACGACCGCTTCGACGTCCGCGAGCGACACCCGGAAGGCGACCTGTCTGGTGTCGTTCCCCGCGACGGTGACTGCCCGCTCGGTGACCGCCCGTCCGGCGAACGTGTAGGCTACCTCCCGCGTGACCGCGACGTCGCCGGGGTTCTCGACCGACGCGAGGACGAGGTACGGTTCGCCGTGTGACACCTCGGTCGGCGCCTCGATTCGGACGACGGCGAAGTCGACGTCGGGCGTCACCCGGACCCGGGTCGCGACGCCCGTTCCCGACTCGTTCCGGACCGCGTGGACGTGGGTCCCGGGTTCGACGGGGCCGTGGACCGCGGCGACGTCGTCAGTCGAGACGGTGAACGTGACGAGCGTCGTCGCGCCCGGGTCGAGCGTCGCTGTCGTCGTCGCGACGGTCTCGCCGTCGAACGAGTACTGCAGCGTCTCGGTGCCGCGTGCCGTCCCGCGGTTCGTGACGGCGGCCGCGACGGTCAGGCTCTCGCCCAGCCGGACGCGCGACGGGCCCGAGAGGTTCGCGACGGCGAACGACGGCTCACCCGGCGTCGTGGTCGGGGTGGTGTTCGTCGACGGCGCCGGTTCCGTCTCGTTCGACTGCGTTTCGGTCGACGACGCTGCGACTGTCGCGCCGCCCGTCGCCTCACCGGGACTGTGCTCGGTCCGGGTGGTCGACGACTCCGCGGTCACGGGTGTGACCGCGAGCACGACCAGCGCGAACACGCACACGAGCACGACCACGACGAGGGTGGAGGGTCGGCCGTTGCTGGGACGCATGGTCGACCGGACCCGTCGCCCACTCATAAGGCCGCGGGACCCCGTATCAGAAGTGATATCATAGTTCTGATAAGATTCGCGGAACGTCTCCACCTCGCGTCTTTCTCGACTGAGTGGGGGTCTCCCACTGGCGTCCCAGTCCGACTCCCGGAGGCACCTCGGCGTCGGGGCTCGCCCCGCCACGTGACGGGCCTCGTCACTCCCGTCCGCCGCCGGGCGCGCGACCGACGCACTGCCGGTCTGTCGGCGAGGTGACGTTTCCAGACGTCGGTGTCGACCACCGTGGGGCCCGTCCGACGCACTGCCGGTCCAGCCTCCGAAGCACAGGAGCTAATGTCGTGGTGGGAGCCAGTTGAGGTGTCGTGCCCTCCACCAGCCTGCACGAACCGTCGACGACGGAGACGCACCGCCTCCCGGACGGCCGGACGCTGGCGTACGCGCTCGCCGGCGACCCCGACGGCGCGCCGGTGCTTGTCCACCACGGTACGCCCGGGTCGCGCCTGTTCGCGGCGCTCCTCGACGCCGCCGCCCGCGAGGTCGGCGCGCGACTCGTCGTGCCGGACCGCCCCGGCTACGGTCGGTCGTCGCCGCCGCCGGCCGACTGGGACTGGTCGGACTGGCGGACCGACTGTACCGACCTCCTCGCGACCGAGTCGTTCGGTGACGTCTCGACGCTCGGCTTCTCCGGCGGCGGACCGTTCGCGCTCGCCTGCGCCCGGAGTGACCGGGTGACGCGGGTCGGCCTCGTCGGTGCGGTGGTCCCGCCGTTCGAGGGTAGTCTCGCGACGCTCGCACGGGTGCCGTTCGCGCTCCGCGCGCTCTTCGGCGTCTCGTCCCTGCTCGCGTCCGTCGCCGGCCCCCGTCTCGTCGTCGGCCAGTACACCGACCGCGACGTCACCGACGCCGTCGCCGAGGCCGTCGGCGACGACTTCAGCGAGGCGCTCCGGCAGGGAGCGCGCGCACCCGCCCGCGAGAACCGCCTGTTCGCGACGACCGGGCTGGAACCGCTCCGGACCGTCCCGCTCCGCGCGTGGCACGGGACGCGGGACGAGAACGCCCCGGTCGGTCCCGTCGAGACGTTCGTCCGCGAGACGGGCGGGACGCTGCGGACGCCCGACGCAGACCACCTCGGCACCCTCCTCGACTGTCGCCGCGCGGCGCTCGGGTGGCTCGTCGGCGACGGGGCGTGAGCACGGACGACAGACCGCGAGGCCGGGCGACACGCCCCGCTCTCGGCCGTCGGCCGCGGGGTCGAACTCGTCCGGACGGACCAGCGTCGGAGTTATATATGCTATGTGGTGTCTAGTACCACATGGCCCAGATACACACGTCGGGGGACGTCGAACTGGGGCCGAGCGGTGCTCCCCTGTGTGACTGTGGGGCCGAGATGGAGCCGTTCATCTCCGGGACGCGGCGGACGGGCGGACTGTTCAGTCCGTCCGTCGAGTACCGGCTCTACACCTGCCCGCAGTGCGGCGACGGCTGTCGCCTCGAGCGCGCTCAGGACGAGTCGGAGTGGCATCCGCTGACCCGGTGACGACGTCGCCCACCGGTGGTGAAGCCGCCGACCACGAGGGTGACCCCCCTGCGACGCCGCCCGCGCTCAGCGCCACACGAGCACCGCCGCCACGAGGAGGCAGGCCGCGAGGCTCCCGAAGGCGGCGGCGTACCCGACAGTCGTCGCGGCGACGCCGACGTACGCGGGGCCGACGGCGCTCGCGCCGAGGAAGAGCGCCCGCGCCGCACCGAGGTCCGCGCCCATCCCGTCGTCGGGTGCCGCGTCCATCACGATGGCGTCGGCGAGGGGGAACTGCGTCTTGTAGCCGACGGCGAGGACGAGCGTGCTCGCCCAGACCAGGAGCGACGCGTCGACGAACACGAGCGCCAGCAGCGCGAGCGCCGCCGTGCCCATCCCGGCGGCGGCGACGTCCTGTCGCCGGAACCGGTCCGAGAGGTCGCCCGCCAGCGGTTTGACGCCGAAGCCGACGACGAACACGACGGCGAACGTCGCCGACGCGAGCCACTCCGAGAACCCCTTCGTCGCCGCGAGGTACGCCGGGAAGAACGTGATGAAGCCGCCGACCATGAAGTAGAAGAGCGCGTACGCGGCGAGCGTCCGACGCTGGCCGTCGGTGGCGACCAGCCGACGGACCGTCGTCGCCAGTTCGAGATCGGCGCGTTCGACGCGGTACGGCTCGTCCGACCACCGCACGAACAGCAGGGTGAGCAGGGCGAGGGCGGCCGCCACCGGGAGGAACGGCGCGCGCCACGCCGCCGTCGAGAGGACGACCACCGCGACGCCCGACGCGAGGAGGCCCCCGGCGTCGGTCCCGGCCGCGAAGACGCCGAGCGCCCGCCCGCGGCGTTCGACGTAGCGGTCCGATACCAGTGCTCGGGAGGGGATGGCGAAGAGCCCCTTGCCGAGGCCGACGACGACTGCCGCGACGACGAACGGGAGGTACGACGTGGCCGTCCCGAACAGCAGGAAGCCGACGACCAGGACGACGAGTCCGGGGACGATGAGTGTCGTCCGTGTCAGCTGGTCCGAGAGCCGCCCGCTGGGGTACTGTGCGACGGCGTAGACGCCACCGAGCGCCGTGAACGCGAGGCCGGCCGTCGCCTCAGTGATGCCGAGGTCGGCGATGATGGCCGGGAGGAGCGGCGAGAGGACGAACCGACCCCCCTGGACGATGGCCCACCCGGCCGAGAGCGTGACGAGCAGTCGGCCGGCCTCACCGCCGGTCAGGCGCTCCGTTCGTCCCGACCCTCGTGTTCGACTGTCCACGTGCCCGCTTCGGCGGGCCGGCGGTTTGACTCTGTGTATTCGTCCCGACTTCCTCGCCGTCCCCGTCGCCATCGCCTCGCTGGGACGGACGCGAGAGGCCTCGTCGTTCAGACGCCGCTGGCTCGTCGGCCGAACAGCCAGTCACCCGTCCGGACGACGGCTACCGCGCTCGCTACGTGTTACGACTTCAGCGTCTCGTCGAGGAAGGCTAGCGTCTTCGACCACGCGTCGCGCGTCGCCTCGGGCTCGAAGCTCTGCCCGCTCGGGTTGGCGAACGCGTGGTTGGCGCCCTCGTAGACGTACACCTCGTGTTCGACGCCGAGGTCGTCGAGCGTCTGGTTGAACGCCCGGACGTCCTCGACGGGGACGACCCGGTCTTCGGAGCCGAAGATGCCCAGCACGGGCCCGTCGATGCGCTGGAGCGTCTCCTCGTCCGTCGCGAGCGTGCCGTAGTAGATGACCGTCGCGTTCAGGTCGGCGTCGCTGAGGCTCAGCTGGAGGCTCTGTCCGCCGCCGAAACACCACCCGAGGCTGGCGACCTGGTTCGTCGTGTCTGCCCGCTCTCTGAGTCCGGAGACGGCCGCGCTCATCTTCGCGACGGCCTCGTCGGGGTTCTCTCTCACCTGTCCGGAGAGTCGGGCCGCTTCCGAGGAGTTGGTCGCCACCTCGCCGTCGTAGAGGTCGACGGCGAACACCACGTAGCCGTGACCGGCGAGGATGTCGGCCATGTGCTCGATGTTCTCGTTGAGGCCCCACCACTCGTGGATCAGCACGACCGACGGATAGGTGCCGTTGTCGGCGGGCCGAGCGAGGTAGCCGGGCGTCCCGCCGATGGTCGTCTCCTCGGCCGTGATGGCCGAGAGGTTCTCCGCGCTGAATATCTCGGCGTTCTGCCCCGACACGGCGACCGTACAGGTGCCGTTCTTGTTTATCTCCCCGGGCTGACAGCCCATGTGTGGCGTCTGTGTGGACGACGTCCCGGCCGCCGATCCGGCCGTCGGTGTCGTCGTCGCTGTCGATGCCGGCGTGTTCGTCGGTTCGTCGGTCGCGGGGGCGTCGGTGACCGTCCCGCCCGTGCCCGAGCACCCGCTCAGGAGGACCAGGGCGACGACCAGTACCGTGAGTGTCGTTCGCATTTCATGTCCGGTAGGGAGGTCCGAGCATAACCGTTCCGGCCGGGTTCGACCCGGACGAACCCCGACTCGCCGGGAAACCACTCGTCCCGTGTGAGCGCCTCAGTCGTCGGTGACCACGGCCGAACTCCCTCGGGTGACGAACCCGTCGTCGGTGGCCCGCTCGGCGATGTGTGGCTGGAACACCCAGCCGGCCAGGAGGATGATGGGAATCATCGAGACGGCAACCACGGCGTAACCGGTGTGGAGGTTCGGCAGGAAGGGGGCGGAGTACACCAGCGGATAGACGATGCCGCCGACTGTCCCGACGCCGCCGACGACACCGGCGACCGACCCGGAACTGTTCGGGAACATGGCCGGGACCTGCGCGAAGATGGCTCCTTCGGCGAACGCACACCCCATGCCCACGAGGAACCCGACGCCGACGGCGAGCAGCACCTGGCCACTCAGGCCCGCGAGGGTCATCGCGAACATCGTCAGGACGACGAAACACAGCGAGACGAACGTCCACTGTTCGCGGTACCGACCGGTGAAGACCGGGAGGATGTCCCGCTCTCTCCGTGCCAGCAGGTCGCTCACGTACCCACCGATCGGGCGCAACAGTCCGGCCGCGATGGAGAACGTCGCTGCGAACGTCGAGGCGAGCACGAGGTTCTGGGTGTCGAACCCTTCGCGGTAGTAGGTGGCGAGCCAGCCGTTCATCGACAGTTCGAGGCCGAAAGTCATCACGTACCCCATGGCGAGAAGGACCGTCCCGTACCGCGTGGCGGTGAAGACCCACTCCTTGGCGGTCGCGCTCTCTTTGGTCGCCTGTCGCTTCTCGGTCGACTTCGCGGCCTCCCCGAAGACGTAGTAGACCACGGCGAGTCCGATGGCGACGACCCCGGTGTAGAAGAACGCGGCCCGCCAGTTGACGTCGAACAGCGGGCCGCTCCACCCGGTGCCGAAGACGCGTGGCAGGACGAGCGCGCCACCTGCCGCGCCCGCGTTGCCGATCCCGGCGTAGATGCCCTCGGCGGTCCCGAGTTCCTCCGCTTCGAACCACTCGGAGACGTGCTGGATGCCGATGACGAACGTGATTCCGGCCGTCGCCACGATGAGACGCGTCCCGAAGAAGACGGCGTAGGACTCGGCGAACGCGCTCCAGATGGAGAACACGCCGACGTACGTGAGGACGATGGCGAAGACGACCGGCGCACCGAACTTGTCGGAGAGCCACCCGGTCAGTATCCGACCGAACGGTGCGAGCCAGATGGCCGCACTCGCGAGGACGCCGATTTCCGCGAGCGAGAGCCCGAACTCCTCGGCCATCGGCCCGGTGAAGGGCGCGAACGAGAACCAGATCAGGAACGAGAAGTTGAACCCGACCGTCGCCAGCAGCAGCGTCCGATACTTCGTCATCCTGATCGGACTCTTCACGACCGGACACCCCCCGTCGGAGAGGGCCGACGCCCGCCGTGTGACACCACGTCGTGTGCGTCGCCGACCGACGCCCGGTTCGACCACTCCCCGAGCGACTCACGTTTCGTTTCCCACACGGTTCGCGGATTTGGGCTCGAAGTTTCGAGTTTCAACACGATTTTGGGGTATATTCGAGTAGCTAATAAGCTATACGATTGACAAATGCGTATATTTGGAGTGTATGGATTCCGTTCTGGTCAAAGTGCGTTCCGAGTGCGATTATTTCTGCGATGTGGTGGTGAAATGAAAGTCGTGCATCTTCTCGCTGCTGAGGTGGAAGAACGACATCAGGAGCGAACGAAACGAACGATAATTAGGAATCTGTTCACCAGAGTCGGTCGCTGTCGGTACGGATGGCTCTCGGTCTCGGGGTGCGTCGAAGAACGGTCTCCGGCCGACTATCTCGGCAGGACGAGTTCTTCGGTCTCGGACTGAGACCGCTCGGGGACCCGGAGCCCGACGGCACACTGTTTGAAGTTGGGTTCGGCCGACTCGGGGTCGACCTCCGAGAGGGTCAGTTCGTTGGCCGCCGCGTTGTGGATCGAGAGCCAGACGACGCCGGGCGGGACGCCGTCGGTGGGGGCGACGTCGACCGTCACGCGGGACCGACGGGATTCGAGCACGGTCCGGCCGCGGTCGAGGACGTTCAGATGCTCCGCGATGGTCTCCGGATGCATCCGCGCGGTCGGTCGACCCGCGTCGTCGCCGCGCGTCCGGACCCCCGTGTTGTACACGCCGGAGAGTCGGCCGGTCGTCAGCGTGAGCGGGTACTCCTCGTCGATCGGTTCGGGGACGCGCTGGTGGGTGACGGTGGAGAAGTGCGCCCGGCCGGAGTCGGTGCGGAACGACCAGTCGCCGTCGTCGTGGTACTGGTAGCCGCCCTGGCTCTCGGTGTCCGGTGCGGGCCACCTGACCGCGAGTTCGTCGGCCAGTCGGTCGTAGGTGATGCCCGAGAGGTCCGCCGTCGTGCCGGCCGTCACCCCGCGCAGTTCGTCGAACACCGCTTCGGGGTCCAGCGGCGGTTCGGCGAACAGGTCGGGGTCGATTCGGTTGCCGATGGTCGCGATGATGTCGACGTCCTGTCTGACCGCGTCGGGCGGGTCGGTCGCTGCGGTGACCCGGGAGACCCGTCGCTCCATGTTGATGGTCGTACCCTCCGACTCGCCCCACGTCGCCGCCGGGAGCACCACGTCGGCACACTCGACGGTGTCCGAGTGGAAGGCGTCCTGCACCACGAGGAACACGTCGTCGAGCGCGCGTCTGACGTGACTCGCGTCGGGCATCCCCGCGACGGGGTTCGTCGCCACCGTCCAGCAGACGTCGATTTCGCCCCGGGCGAGTTCGTCGACGATGCGGACGAATCCGGGCCCCGGTGAGTGCGGCAGGCGACTGAGGGGGACGTCCCACGTCTCCGCGACCACCTCCCGGTTGGCCGGTTCGTCGAACGTCCGGTGGCCGGGCCAGGTCCCTTTCGAGGCACACACGCGGTTCCCCATCGAGTTGGCCTGCCCGGTCAGCGAGAACGGGCCGGTGCCGGGGCCGAGGTTGCCCGTCGCCAGGCACAGATCGATGAGCGCCCGCGCCGTGCCGGTCCCCTGGATGCTCTGGTTGACGCCCATCCCCCAGTACACCAGCGTGGGGACGTCGAGCACCGACGCCAGCGTCTCGACCTGCTCGACCGGTACGTCCGCCGTCGCCGCCGCCGCCTCGACGTCCGGGAGGGTCTCGACCGTCTCCTCGAAGCCCGCCGTGTGGGCCTCGACGAACGCGGTGTCGACGGCACCGGCCTCGACGACGGCCGCCAGCACCGCCCGGGCCAGCGCGAGGTCGGTCCCCGGTTCCGGCTGGACGTGGACGTCGGCGGCCCTGGCAGTCTCCGTCTCGATCGGGTCGACGACCACGAGTCGGCCGTCCTCCTCGTCGGCACTGTTCGTGATCCAGCGGTGCAACACCGGGTGGGCGACTGCCGGGTTGGCGCCCCACACGAGGTGCGTCTGTGCCCTCGGCACGTCGTCGTACGTCGGCGGTGGGGCGTCGCTGCCGAACGCCTGGTAGTACGCGGTGACGGCCGAGGCCATACACAGCGTCGTGTTCGCGTCGTAGTAGCGGGTACCGAACGCACCACGGGCGAC